>JAYUBY010000368.1:0-3882 GCA_043740635.1 Alphaproteobacteria bacterium | reverse complement strand
GTCGCCGCGATTGTGCATCCGTTGCTCGAGACCTGGCATCAGCTCGGCAAGCAGATCACCATTTTCGATAAAGCCGTTCAGCGCCAGGTCCGAGCGGATGGACTAGATGAACATGCCCGCGGACATATTCACGCCGCGCGAACCTCACGACGTGGCGACCGCGTTGGCTAACGCCGGGTTCGATGCCGTCGAGGTGCGCAAGCCACGCGGCGACTTCGGCTGGATGGCCGCGACGGGCGTTTGGATCTAGGCGCCTTGATCTCGTGGCCCCGCTTCGCCACTGAGCCCGAGTTCGCGGCCTCGATTTGAGTGCGGCTCGGCGGCTCCTTGCGCGAGGAGGCGCCGTCCTGCGGGAGCCGCCCACTCCGGTAACGGACGCCGGCGGTGAGCCGGGTCATGCCGCAGCCGTATATCTTCTCCTTACCCTCTACGCGGTCGGACAATGAAAAGCCCCGACCGTTCCCCGGCGGCCTAGTTCAGCTTCAGCGTGAACAACAGTCCCGCCTCATAAGCGGGACTCCCGTCGCTGAGGCCGCCGATGCCGTAGAGCGTGGCATTCACCTTTCCGGCGATCGGCGCGCTCACCGCGCCGAATACCTCCTGCGCGTCCTTGGCCAAGGGACTGCTCGCCTGGCCGTAGTCATAAGAGACGATGAACACCGTGTGGCCCATGGCGTAGCTCGTGCCGATGGACGCCGTGACGCTGTTCTTCAGGTCGATGCCGCTGGGTCGCCCGGGAATGCGGTAGCCGATGTCGACGAAGGGCACCCAGTCGCCGATCGGATAGGAGATGTCGGCGTTCATGGAAAAGTCCGTTTTGCCGGTCCCCAGGTGCTCGCTGGATCTGGAGGTCGGCAGCTTCACGCGACCGGTAAGGTCCACGGCGAAGCCGCCGAGCATGTCCGACGGCAGCGAGGCGGTCGCCGCCAGCGACAGGTCGCCGAAGCCGCTGCGCGTACCGGTGGCGCCCGGGACGCCCGGCAACGGCCGGCCGTCGGGACCGATGACTACGCCGCCCGGCCCGGAGATGCGCAAGTAGGGAATGCTGGCGGAGAATCGCCAGTCGCCCACCTTGTCGGTGATCGAAATCGGGGCGACGAAGATGTTGGTCTTTGCGGTTCCGCCATAGTCGCCCGAGGAGTAGTCGGCGCCGGCGGACAGCGACAGCCCCTGGAACAGCGGCGCTTGCTGCGGAATAGCCGCGCTCTCGGCCGCGAACACCGGCGGAGCCGCGATCGAGGCCGCACCGGCCAGCAGCGAAATGACGGCAAGCTTCATGTCTGGATCACCCCTCGAGAGGGAAGTGCGCTTCCCTCGCCCGACCGTTGACCGGCCCTGAAAAGATCCCCCCGGCCGCTTGGACCAGGGGACCCCGCAAAACAATTGAGCGCCGCCCGGGCACCGCCCGGGCGGGACTTCAGATCTCAGTGACCGGGGCGCGAGGCTTGGACGGTCGCCCGGATCGCCTTGGCGTCGGCGACCGTCGCTGCAACGCTGGCTCGCGTGGCTGCCACGTCGGAGCGCGTGGCCGCGACGCTGCTACGCGTATCGGCGACGTCTGAGCGGAGGGAGGTCCGCAGCGCCGCCACCGCGCCCTTCTGGTCGGCGATCTGGCTGTTCGCCGACTTGGCGGCGGCGACCGCCGCGGCGCCGGTGCGGGCGATGTCGCCGCGGGACTTGGCGTCTGTCGAGATGCTCGACCCATGGCTGGTCCGGCTCACATCGGCGGTTTCGGTCGCCTCGGTGGTCTCCGTCGCCTCGGTGTCCGTGTCATCGCCCGCGGTGTGATGCTTGGCCTTGGCCTTCGCCTTGGCGCTGACGACCGAGCCGATCCCATGGCTGGTGGCGGTGTTCTGGTGCGACTGCGCCAGCGTCCGCACGCCTGTTCCGAAGTTGGCCTTCGTGGTCGTGGTCGTGGTCGTGCTCCTCGTGGTCGGGAACGTGCTCGTCGTCGCCGGGTTGGCGGTGGGGCTGGTCACCACAGCGATTTGGGCGGAGCCTCCGACTGCCGCAATGTGATGCTTGGCCTTGGCCTTCGCGTTGGCGCTGACGACGGCGCCGATCCCGTGGCTGGTGGCGGTGTTCTGGTGCGACTGCGCCAGCGCCCGTGTGTCCATCCCGAAGGAGGCGTTAGTGCTCGCGTGCGGCGTCGAAATGGTGGTGGTGGTGGTCGACGAGGTGGTGGCCGAAGTCGGGGTCGAAGTCTGGGCGATGGCGACTGTGCCGGCGCCCGCTAACAGGGCGGCGGCGCCCATCATCAGTACGATCTTCATAAGCTAATCTCCCTGGCGGCTTCTACTGAAGGGTACCCTCGCCACGGAGCACCCTTGCCTTGAACGAACGAGAGCCTGGCTTTCATCCGCATCACCCTCAGCATTTGCCACCGGTCAGCCTTTTTTAGGGCGCAAGTATGTTGCGGGGCGGCAATGAACGACGTCTGAACAATGAGGGTAAAGTTTCGTTCACGAACGGTCGAACTGATCCTGATCGGACGAATTCAGGGCCACGAAACCTTTGGCCGCACTCGAGGTCTCGGGGACCTCGGGGCGACCTGCGCCACAAGGACCAGGTCTGAATTAGGCGCTGTGTTTCGCGAGTACCCAGGGTTGGTCACAATCCTTGTTCAACATTGGAGTGCGAATCGGATGGCGGAAGCGGCTAAGCCGCAGGCGGCGGCGCAGGGTGTCGTCCTGTCCTGGAGCGGCGGCAAGGAACGCCGGAGCGAGCGAAGGACGCGGTTGAGGCTATAACGAGGCATTGAGTCAGTGTACCCGGACGGGGTTACATCAATCCGAAGGAATGAAGTTAACGACACCCATGCAACCAGCTGTGGTATCTCGCCCGTATTCTCTCAAGGTACACTATTCTTGTTAAGGTCGCCTCCGGCCCAGTGCCAAATAGATGTCATTCGGCTCTATGAGGTCCTTTCGCGAAGCGAGCAGCGAATGGGTGGCCGGCGGATGCTCGGAGACGCCGGTCGCGACGCGATCCTTCCGGCTCGAGGAGTCTATTTCTTCTTCGAGCCGGGAGAGACCAGGACAGCTTCAGGCGAGGGTGATCGCGTTGTGCGGGTCGGCATGCACAGCGCTCTGACGCCCGACAGGCGCGCGCTCAGCGCACGACTGTCCCAACTCCACGGGGGCGCCTCGGGGCGGGGGGCGCATCGAGGCTCGATCTTTCGCCTCCTGGTCGGCGAAGCCCTCCTGGAACAGTCGGGGCGCTCACTGCCATCATGGGGAAAAGGCATCGGCCCGCGGGCGGCCGCCAGGGAGTTGGGGCAGACGCTAGCGTGGATTCGCGCCCAGGAGGAGCCGCTTGAGGCCGAGGTCAGCCAATACATCGGCAAAATGTCCGTCGTTTGGGTGGACACGACGCAGGCCCGCAGCCCCAGCCGCCTGCGCAGCTACTTCGAGCGGAACTGCATCGCGCTGCTCACCCAGGACATCGAAGGGTGCCGGGACGCTCCGTCGCCTGCCTGGCTTGGGCGGTTCAGTCGGCGGGATCGCGTCCGCGCCAGTGGCCTTTGGAACAACAACTTTGTCGGGAAGCCATATGACCCGGAGTTGCTGACCGCGCTCGCCGCGTTCTAGTCAGACCGCCCTGCGGATCAACTCATCGGCCTACGTACCACGATGGCCTGAGGGTTCTGTGTGTATGCGTCCCGCATTGCAAGGGTGATGTGAGCATTGGCTGGCGGTCGGATGCAGTCTTGTGTTCGACCTGTTCGCGCGGTCAGGCCGGATGGCTTCCATCAGCGGCCCGGTCCCGAGGATCTGCATCACCCGCTGGTTTTGTCAGGTTAAATCCGCCCGGCGAAAAAGCCCCTGCCCGGCGATGTGATTACGCTGCCGCCGTTGCTTCGGCCCATGTCTGATGGGCCTC
>JAYUBY010000367.1:0-2829 GCA_043740635.1 Alphaproteobacteria bacterium | reverse complement strand
AGAACGACTTCACCGGCTCGGCGATGGGGCCTGGCGAGGGGATGATCGAGATCGCGTTTTGCGGTGCCAGCATTCGGCTTCGCGGCCCCGTCGACGGCTCGGCGCTGCGGACGGTGTTGGCCGCGGTGCGAGGGGAGTGATCGCGCTGCACGGCGATCTGAAGATCCTCATTGCGACCCAGCCTGTCGATTTTAGGAAAGGCGTGAACGGGCTGGTTTTGTTGGTGCAGGAGGCGCTGAAATCCAGCCCCTACGACGGGACCGGACGCTGAGGCAATGAACGTCCCCTGCTCAACGTGGCGCACCATGATGCGTTCCTACGCACATTGCCCATGCCGGAGGAAAACGGCGTTACCGCTACGAGAATTTCATCTCGCCACACTGCGCCCCATCGGCCAAGCGCCGGAGCGGGGCCGACGCGCCAAGCCCGCATGAACCCTGCATCCCCGCTTCAGCCCCTACCCATCGTCGCTAGCCTGCCGACTTTGGCGCCCGCCTTCACCACGGTTGCGCGTTTTCTAACAAGCGGCTGTGCAGCCTTTCTCTAAACGCCGCATTCCGTTTTCACGCTGAGTGGCGACGGGGTCGATTGGGGGTTAGGCATGGCTGTGCGGCAACGACATTTCGAACGACACCGCGTGGTGCAGGTTGGCTGGCTACGGGCCGCGGTGCTTGGCGTTACGGACTGCTTGCTATCGACCGGCAGCCTGATGGGGGTCGCGTCCGCATCCGCCGCTCGCCACAACACCGTGATCATAGGACCGTCGATTTCGTAACGTGGCTTTGCGGGCTCAGCCCGCGAGCGCACCGCGCGGGAGCACAGGAGGATAAGACATGGCGATGCCCAAGCCGCCAATGACGATCGAGGAACTGAGGACCAAGCACAAACATCTGCGCGATTTCGCCAAGGCTCGGGCCGAGAACCTCAGGCCGCTCGAGAAGCTAGCGCTTTGGATTACCGTCCACGTCGGGAGCATGGGCTTCTTCCTGTTGATCTTAGCATGGACTGTGATCTGGCTTGGCTGGAACAGCCTCGCCCCGAAGACACTTCAGTTCGATCCGCCCATGGCCTTCGTGCTGTGGCTGCTCATTTCGAACGCGATCCAGATCCTGCTCATGCCGCTCATCATGGTGGGGCAGAACGTCCAGGGCGCCGCGGCTGACGCGAGAGCCGGGCACGACCTCCAAGTGAACGTCAAGGCCGAGGCTTAGGTGGAGGTCATCCTGACCCACCTGGAATATCAAAAGGAGATGCTTATCAGGATGATGCGCAACATGGGAGAGGACGTCAGCGACGAGCTGGAGGCCGCCGCAGGCACGGACGCAAAGTCGCGCCCTAGTGGCAAGCCGGCCCGAAACAGCCGGCCAGCCCGTAGCCGGCCGTGACAAACGCTCTCGCCCTCTTTGTCGGCATCTTCCTCGTCGCTTCAGTCCTCCAGGACGCGTTCGAGGTCATGCTCCTTCCACGCCGGGTCCAGCGGCGCTGGCGCTTCGTGCGACTCTATTTCAAGGGGCTGTGGTGGGTCTGGTCCGCCATCGGACGCTTGCGGCCAGCAGGAGCCCGGCGTGAACGTCTGCTGAGCATCTTCGGTCCCCTTTCTATGGCCGTGTTATTTGCGCTGTGGTCGACCGTGATGATCTTCGCTTTCGGCCTCATACAATGGGCAGCGCAACAGCAGTCGGGCCATCCGGCGCCCGATCTGGGCGACCAATTCTACATGAGTGGGGTCACGTTCTTCACCCTCGGCTACGGTGACGTGGTGCCCCACACCGGCGCTGCCCGTGTGGTTTCCGTTCTCGAAGCCGGGGCGGGATTCGGATTGATCGCGGTCGTGATCGGATACCTTCCGGTGCTCTACCAGCTCTTCTCCCGCCGGGAGGCCCACGTCCTGCAACTTGACGCCCGCGCCGGCTCACCCCCCACCGCCATGACCATGCTCAAACGGCACGCGGAAGGCGGTGGCCTCGACCGCATCGACGATGTCTTGCGGACTTGGGAGTTTTGGGGCGCGGACCTTCTGGAGAGCCATCTCTCCTATCCCATGCTCGCCTACTACCGCTCACAACACGACGATCAGTCGTGGCTCGGCGCCCTGGTGGCTATAATGGACGTCTGTACGCTCGTGCTGATCGGCGTCGAAGATGTACAATCACTTCAGGCGCGAATGACCTTCGCAATGGCGCGACATGTATGTTTGGAAATGGCCCGTTCGCTGGGCGTCTCCAGTAGTCGCACCCCCGATGGGGAAAGGCTTACACACGAAGACTTCGAAGTGCTCTTGCAAGCCCTCAAAGACGCCAACGTCCGTTGGAATGGAGGGGTGGAAGCCGAGCAAATCCTCGCAGCCATCCGCGCGACATACGAGCCGGTGTGCCTCGCCTTGGGGGATTATCTACTGATACCGCTCCCCGGCTGGATTCCCGCCGACAACACTCCGGATCACTGGGATCGCGGGCCGCGCGGAATTATCGCCAGACGGCTGTTAGACGGCCTGACCGGCGGCAAAATCGCAGAGCCAGTTAGAACTAAACGCAGCGTCGTGGGGCGCGTGCGAGATCAGGCTCGGCCGGATAAAGTTCGACGTCCGGAGGAGGGGGAGAGCTAGACCTGTCCGCCGTCAGCGCCGATGAGACAGATTCAGGGTTCCTGCTAGCGGAGGGTTTTGATCTCATCGCAGTGACGTAGGAACGAAGATGAGATCAAAACCCTTGCCCTTGAAGACGACCGCCAGTGAGCGGGTGGTGAAGGATATCCGGCGCGCGACGCGGCGGCATTTCTCGGCGGAAGACAAGATCAGGATCGTGCTGGACGGCCTTCGGGGCGAGGACA
>JAYUBY010000366.1:0-1894 GCA_043740635.1 Alphaproteobacteria bacterium | reverse complement strand
CAAGGATGACCCGGACCCCGATCCACACCCCGTGGGATGTGGAAGGGTGGCTTACAACGTAAGCCGTGCTAGGCTGAGCCGCTCAGATCGGGAGGCTTCGACGATGCGCAAACTCACCCTAGCCGGCGGGCTCGCCGCGGCGTTGATGTTGGCCGTCTCCGCACAGGCGGCCTCCGCCCATAAGGCCGCCGCCCTGATCCCCCAGGACCACTACGCCCAGAACGGCGACGTGAAGATCCACTACATGGCCGAGGGCAAGGGCCCGCTGGTGGTGATGATCCACGGCTTCCCGGACTACTGGGCGACCTGGAAGCCGCTGATGGCCACGCTCTCGGCCGCCGGCTACCGCGTCGCGGCCATGGACACCCGCGGCTACAACCTCTCCGACAAGCCGAATGGCGTGGCCGCCTACGCCATGCCCAACCTGATCGGCGACGTGGGCGTGGTGATCAAGGCCGAGGGCCAGACCAACGCCATCGTGGTCGGCCACGACTGGGGCGCGGCGATCGCCTGGCAGACGGTGCTGAACCGCCCCGACCTGGTGAACAAGCTGATCATCATGGCCGTGCCCCACCCAGCCGGCATGGCGCGCGAGCTGGCGACCAACAAGGACCAGCAGGCCAACAGCCAGTACGCCCGCAACTTCCAGAAAGAAGGCTCGGAGAAGAACCTCACCGCCGAGGGCCTGGCCGGCTGGGTCAAGGACGCCAAGGAAAAGCCCGGCTACATCGAGGCCTTCAAGCGCTCCGACTTCGGCGCGATGATGAACTACTACCGCGCCAACTATCCTCGCATCACAGCCGACAGCCCCCCGCCCGCCGCGCCCGTCTATCCGCAGATCAAGGTCCCGGTGCTGATCATCCACGGGATGCAGGACAAGGCGCTGAACGCCGCCGGCCACTCGGGCGCATGGAACTATGTGGCCGCCGACACCACCATCCTGATGATCCCCACCGCCGGCCACTTCGTGCAGCACGACGCCGAAGCCCTGGTCGACCGCACCGTCAAGGACTGGCTCGACCAGCGGCGGTAAGAAGTTGCTCCCCGTCGGGGGAGCTGTCAGCGAAGCTGACTGAGGGGGTCCTCCGAGGTCTGAGCGGACCCGCTCCGGCCCTCCGGGCCACCTCCCCCAACGGGGAGGAACTTGATAGGCTGGCTACCGTGGATGTACATCGCGAAACCCGCGATTTCGCAAAGTCGCTTCGGCGCAAATTGACCTTGCCCGAAGGTCTGCTCTGGCGCGCCATCAAAGGCCGCAAGCTCGCGGGACTGCATTTCAGGAAGCAGCATCCGATTGGGCCATACGTCCTCGACTTCTATTGCGATGCGGTCCGGCTAGCCGTCGAGGTGGATGGCCAGGTCCACGGGTTTGGCGATCTCCCGCAACGCGACGAACGGCGAGACGCCTGGATGGCCGCGAAGGGCGTCAGGACGCTGAGGCTGCCGGCTGATCTGGTGCTGCGCGTCGTCGATGACGCAACGCGAACCATCCTCGGCTACCTGGACATCGAACCGCGCCCTTAAGGCGCAAAGCTCGACCTGATCTTGATGCCCCAATGGCCGTCCTGGCGGGTGACCACATAAATCGAGTCGAAGCCGCCCAGCACCGAGCCGTCCTTGCGGTAGCGGGTGAAGTGGGTGTCGAGGTGCACCTTGTCGGGGCCGGCGTGGATCACCTCGCGGCGATCCCAGGCCGAGCGGTCCCATTCCTTCAGCGCGCCCGTCGAATAGCGCTCGATCTTCAGGTCACCCCGGTTGATCAGCACCAGGCCCTCCGAGGCCAGCCGAACGCTCGGGAAGTTGAAGGTCTCCTCGAAGGCCGGAATATCGCGGGCGTTGAAGGCAGTCATGAAGGCGTCGAGCACGCCCTGGGCGGCGCGGATCGCTTCGGCGG
>JAYUBY010000365.1:0-4007 GCA_043740635.1 Alphaproteobacteria bacterium | reverse complement strand
GGCGTCCAGCCGCCACTGCAGCATCCATTCCGGCTCGTTCTTCTTGGCCGAGATGAAGCGAACGATGTCGGCGTTCAGGCCCTTGGGCGCGAAGTCCTGCTCGATCTCACTGACGAAACCGTGCTGGTACTTCTCCAGGCTCTCGACATGTTCGATGGTCTGTATGGCAGCGGACATATGCATACTCCTAGACCGCCAGTGCGCAGCGACACGAGTGGCGGGGATGAACTTGCGCTCAGGCCTCGACGACGGCGGTCCATTCGGTCTCGGTGATCGGCCTCGCCGTCATGGCCTTCCGCCTGCACGATCCGTGCTGACGTGTTCACCCCTTCCAGCAAATTAGTAGCCCTTCGAAATCATATTGACAAGTGATCGGGGGATTAATAGTTGTGTTTCGAAATCAGTGTCGAGGCGCGAATGAACATCGGTCCAGCTGTCTACGATGCCGTCGAGCTCATGGTTCAGCTGGCTGCCGCTGATCGCGAGGTGACAGCAGGTGAGCTCGCCGCCCAACTGGCCCGTTCGCTGTCATACACGGAGGGGCTGTTGGCTCGACTACGGAGCTGCAGCCTTGTGAAAACCGTCAGGGGTCACGGTTACCGCTTAGCGCGACCGGCTGCGTTGATCTCCGCTGCAGATGTTTTCGAAGCCGTGCACCGGGGAAGAGCGACCCCGGCTGCGCGACGATATTTTCCGTATCTCCGACCCAGGGACGCGGTAATCGGGGTGGATCTGCTTCAAGATTCGTTCACGACCTATACTGTGATTTTCCTACGCGGTGTCAGGCTCGCCGACCTGTTGCCTGATTCAGCGATCACAGATGCCGGAACAGAACCAAACTCATTCGCCGAGCCGCCCTATCGCTCATCGGATCCCCTGCACGGTGTAGGCGCCTGAGTGCGGGCCTTGAGCCTGCACGCGCGGCCTGACTAACGATCAAGAAAATCCAAGGCCACCTTCACAAGGCTGATCTGGTTGGCCGCCGAACCCCTCTTTGGAAAGGAGAGAGCCATGACTGACAACGCGTCGGAAACGAACAAAGACGTGGAAGCACTACGGCGGGCGCTTTCCCGGTGGGACAATGAGGGTGGTGCAGCCGCGCAGGACCCGGAGCTGAGCCCATCAATGGGTACCGCCGAAACTGATGGACTCGAGCTGACCATCTCGAGCTTCGAACACGCTTGATCGCATTCTGTTCAGGTTGGACGTCCGTGGAGCGAGCAAATCGATATGGCACGTGAGGTCAATCCGAAGTTCACGAACGACCACGGTGTGCCGGAGATTCGCATCGGGGTTAAGGCGTTCAAATGCATCGGTGCATCACCACCCCAGGATCACCCGCATATCTATCTTGCAATGGGCGGGCAGGACCCCAGCATTCTCTGCCCTTACTGCGCGACCCTATTTCGGTTCGATCGCGGCCTCGATCCATACGAGGCCGATCCGCCAGACAGCGTTTTCGCATTGGGTGACGACCTCGACTTCCCAGGGGCGGCGCTCAAACCAGACGAATTCGTACAACCCTCGTAGACCCTTCCCAAGGTCGACGCCCTGGTGATCGGCTTCGGCTGGACCGGAGCGATCCTCGCCCAAGAGCTCACCGATGCAGGCTTGAACGTTCTAGCCTTGGAGCGCGGCATATGGCGCGACGCGCCCACAGACTATTCCACCACCTTCGACTAGGATGTCCGCCTCCCGTGAAGTGGCAGCCCACGCAGCAGATAGAGGTGAATCTTGTGCCCTGGCGCGGGTTTGGACGTGTTCGGCCGCCGATAGATGACCTCGACCGCCATCCGCTTCATCATCGTGATCACATGCTGGCGGCCGATCGCCATGCCCTCCCACGCAGCAGATCGCGCAACATCCGGCTGCCCGCGAACGGGTAATCCATGTGCAGTTCGCCGATCCGTCGCATGATCGCCAGATCGGCGGCCGACACCGGGCAAGCCTGATAATAGACGCAGCTGCGGCTCAGCTTCTGTGACAAAGGCGACTGCAACTGCAATGCTAATGCTGAGACGCCATCGCTCTGTCTCGGCCAGATGAAAGGCTCAGCCGGACGATCCGCGCGAAATCCACGCAGGTGGATCGCTAGCGGGAAAGGAGTCCTTCGACGCTTCATCGACCCGATCGGGGATGTCCTGCGTGATCGCTGGGGTCAAAAAGCCATCTACCCGCTCCCTTATCTCCCGGATCATGGCGGCATGTGTCCCTGACAGGCCATGTTCGACCATGTCCTCAATATCTATCACAGACGCGGAAAAGCACAGATGGACGGCTTGATCGACAAGGCGCTCAAGCGCCGCGCCCGGCGTCTCTTCTCTTAGCTTGAGCGTCATCAAAACTGCTGCGTCCACCACTCTTCGGTTGATCACATCGCCATATTCTAGAGCCATTCGGCCGCCTCGCCTTCTTTGGCCTCATCGTCCTGTGACGAACGTCACTCGACAGGGATTTGTGGCATACTTCCAAAAGGGGCGGATGAGGACTGGCCCCCAGCGCCGAAGATCTCGTTCACCGATCCGCTGCGTCCTCCCTGGTGCGTGTAGGCAGGTGTCAGCCACGAATGTTCGCGCAGCGGGTCCGGGTCAGCCTGCGCTGACTTGTTTTCGGTCACCGCCTTCTCCGTTGGCGGGATGACGCCAGGGCTCGCCGTTGCCCTTTGCGGCTTCCAGCTGGAAGCCGGCGAAACTCCAGTGCGGCAGGGCGTCGAACCACGCTTCGAGGAAGGCTTTGCGGTCGTTCTGGTGGTCGAGATAGTAGGCGTGCTCCCAAAGATCGCAGACCAGAAGCGGCGTCAGGCTCTCCTGATTCAGGATGTCGTCGGCGTCGTGGGTCGAGCGGACCTTCAAGGCGCCGGACCTGTCCGTCACCAGCCAGACCCAGCCAGAGCCGAAGTGTCCCGCGCCCTCGGTGACAAAGGCCGTCTTGAGCGCGGCCAAGTCGCCAAACGAGGCCTTGATGGCCGCGTCCAGATCACCCTGCGGCTGCTCGCGCTCGGGGCTCATGGCGGCCCAGAAGAAGCTGTGGTTCCAGGCCTGGGCGGCGTTGTTGAACAGCTTCTTGTCGCCGGACTTCGAGGCCGCGCGGATCACCTCTTCCAAGGTGGCGGGCGACTGGCCGGCCTTTTCGAGCAGTTCGTTTAGCGTCTTGACGTAGGTCGCGTGGTGCTTGTCGTGGTGGAAGTGCAAGGTCCGGTCCGAGATCACCGGTTCCAGCGCGTCATAAGGGTAAGGTAGGTCAGGAAGCGAAAACATGGACGGGTTCCTCTACAGGATGACAACCCGCCGCGCGCCGTTTGGTTCAGCGCCGTCAACCCATCTCAACCGTTTGACGATGTCATCGACGAGGGTGCCCTGAGGGGCGAAGACGGACCTGGCGACGGGCTCGCGGCGGATCGACGAGGAAAAGATTTCTGGCGCGAAGCGCGATCGGCCCGAGCTCGTCCGCATGCTAGACGCGCTCCGCGATGAGGACGTGGTCGTCGTCATCCGGCTGGACCGCCTGGCGCGATCGACCAAGGATCTGCTCGATGTGGCCGAAATCCTCAATGGGATCGGCGCGGGTCTCCGCTCCCTGGCGGAACCATGGCCGACACCACCTCGCCCGCGGGCCGGATGATCCTGACCGTGTTCGCCGGCATCGCCGAGTTCGAGCGCTCGCTAATCCATCAGCGGATCAGCACCGAGCGCGAGGCAGCTAAGAAGCGGGGTGTCCGGTTCGGAAGGCCGCCGAAGCTCACGGCCGACCAGGTCGCCCTTGGCCGCCGCCTCGTCGAAGAGGGCACGTCCGTCCGGGGGAGGCCGCCGCCCTTCTCAAGTGCCACCACGCCACGATCTATCGGGCCTTGCAGACCCCGTTCGCCGCCGTCGCATAACCCTGTTCATGGTCTGTCCGGTTTAGTGCCGTCGCCTTTATAACCCAAAGACAGCCACTGATGAGACGATGCGGATGCTTCCGTCTGGCGTGCGCCGCATTTGTCGCCCGACTGCGGTCCGGAAAGCAGT
>JAYUBY010000364.1:0-2536 GCA_043740635.1 Alphaproteobacteria bacterium | reverse complement strand
CCCACCGCGACCTTCGCCCGAGCCATCACCATGGCCGAGCTGTCGCCGGGTGCTATGCGGTAATTGATCCAGGCGGTGGCGTCCTGCGGCAAGACGTTCTCCTTGGGGCTGCCCTTCAGCATGGTCGGAGCGATGGTGGTGTGGAGCAGGGACGCTCCGACCGAGGTCGCGCCAATCTGCTTGATCAGCAGCGGCTTGAAGAGCCAGGTGTTGGCGACCGCCATGCGTACCGGGAAGGAAGCTTTGGGCGCGATCGCTTGTAACATCGACGCGGCAGGACCTCGGAAGGCCAAGGGGAAGCCGTGGTCGGCGATGGCGGTCACCGCTCGGGAAAGGGTCACGACCCCGCCGCCGTCCGCAGGAGGCGCGGAGGAATGGCCGCCGACGGCCCTGGCCGTCACCTGCAGGGTTGCGTAGCCCTTCTCCGCCGTACCGATCATTGCCATCCGGCCGCCGGTGACCGGGTTGTCGGCGATCACTGCCAGGCCTTCGTCCAACACGAACTGAGCCTTGATCCCTCGCGACATAAGCAGGGCCGCGGCCGCGCGCGCGCCGGAGCCGCGCACTTCTTCGTCCTCGCCAGAGACGATGATCACCGTCCGTTTTGGTTTGAAGCCTCGCTTGGCCAGGAGTTCGACACCCTCGAAAAGGGTGATCAGCGAGCCCTTGTCGTCGATCGACCCGCGTCCCCAGACCGCGCCGTCGGCGATGGCCCCGGAGAACGGCGGGTGCTTCCAGTTGCTTTCCGAGCCGGCAGTCACAGGCACCACGTCCTGGTGGGCCATGAGCACGATGGGGGCGCGCGACGGATCCGAGCCCTTCCAAGTGTAGACCAGGGTGTTCGTGCCGACGATTTCGCGGGTCAAGACCGAGTGAGCGGCGGGGTATGTCGCGCTGAGGAAATCGTGGAGCCGGGTCCATTCGGCAGGCTGGTCGTCGGCGCGATCCTGGTGGCTGACGGTCTGGATTTGCACTGCCTGCGACAGGTGCTGGGCCGCGGTCGCCACATCCACTGTCACGGCCGGGCCAACTTTCACAGAGGCGCTGGCCGCATCCGAATGGCCTTTGAGCGTGAAGGTCCTGAACAACACGACGGCCGCCAGGATCGCGAAGACGAGGACCAGCCCCAGAGCGATCCGGCCGAGCGTACGCATTCTAAACTTTCCTCTCAGAGCTGGGCGCGAGCCTAGAGGCTAGCCGGATGATTGTCGTCGGCAAGCTTGGCCGCTAGCTTCGGTGCACGCCCTGCGCCGCCGGAGACACCATGGCCCGTCCGAATTTCGATGTGGGGCTTGCGGACCCAGGCGACGCGATCGCGGTCGTTGAGGTGCTTCAGGAAGCTGCGCGCTGGATCATGACTTGGCGCTCGCAGCTTTGGAACCCGGCGCTGCTTGGCTTGCCCTTTGTCGCGCCCCGCATTGCCCACGGCGAGATGATCGTCGCTAGGGATGGCGGCACGATCGCCGGCGTCGTGATTTTGCTGCGGGAGGATTCACACTTCTGGCCGGACCGGCCCCAGGGCAAGGCGGGCTATTTGCACAAACTCGCAGTCCGTCGCGCCTCTGCCGGCGCAGGCCTGCCCGACGCGCTCGTCGCCCATGCCGCGGACCTTGTGCGCGCGGGGGACCGTCACCTCCTGCGATCCACCGCTCGGGCGGTTCTACAAACGTCTGGGCTTCCACGGCGTGGACGAGATCGACGTCCTGCATCCGGAAGCCGGCGCCATGCGCGTTTTGCGGATGGAACGCGACCTCACATCTAGCGACCGGCCTTCGGCTTGAACGCCAGCATCATATTTCCCGGCGCTTGGCCAAACATGCCGTAGCCGGAGTTGACCAGCAGCAGGCCGTTGACGCCGACGATGGAGGCGGTGTCGATCGAGCCGCCGTGGCCCTTCACGCCGTTCAATGCGTCGAAGGAATTGGCGGTGTCGTAGGTCCAGAGGACCTTTCCGGTCTTCTCGTCGAAGACGTACAGGTAGCCATCGAGGCTGCCCTCAATCACTGTCCCGTCGATCACAGTAGGCGCGGCGGAAAAGCCGAAGTGGCGCTGGCAGTTTGGCGATCGTTTGTCGCGGCCGTTGCCGCAATCTGGACTGGAGGCGAAGTTCCACTTCACGGCCCCAGAGTTGGCGTCGACGGCGTATAGGCCGGGCTTGAGACCGGGGTCGACGGTCTGACCGGGCAGGTCGTGGCCGACGACAGCGATGGGCACGAAGAGGGTGTCGTCGTGGAAGGCGATACCCCAGTGGATTCCGCCATTGGGCGCGCCGGTGCCGATGTCGCGCCGCCAAACGACCTTGCCGGTGGCGGGATCCAGCGCCCAAAGGGTCCCAGACTTCTGGCCCGCGAACAGCAGTTCACGGCCGTTCTTCAGCTTGCCCAGGATCAGCGAGGCCCCGAAGTCCACGTCGCGATAGACGGTGTCCGAGACGCAGTTGTAGAGCCCGACTCTCGGCTTGGGTCCGCAGCCGGCGTTATAAATGTCGCGCTCGGTGGCCTGAAGGCTCCAGGCCTGCTTTCCGTCGGCCAGATGG
>JAYUBY010000363.1:0-3424 GCA_043740635.1 Alphaproteobacteria bacterium | reverse complement strand
GCGATCACGGGCTTGCCGGAGGTGCGGAAGTGCTTGATTGCCAAGCGCAATTCGTCGGCCAGGCCGGGCTCAAGTCCCTGTTCGGGCAGGCGCACAAGGACGCCCTTGATGCGGTCGTCTTTCTCCGCGCGGCGCAGGCCTTCGAGGATCGACATGGCGGAGTGGCCCTTGCCGGTGAAGGCCGCCAGCGCGTTCTGCGGCGACTGGTCGGAGAGCGCGCCGCGCAGGTCGAGTTCCAGCACCGCGCGGGCCGGCACCGGCGGCGGTCCCGCCGCGGCGGCGGCCATCGAGATCAGCACGAACGGCACGCCGATCATGAAGATGACCAGGCCCGCGAAGACCCCGGCCGCGGTGATCAGGAACTGCTTCATCTGGGGTATCGGACGCCCTGCGAACGGTCTTCGCCATGAGACCAGGTTCCCCGCGTCTCGCACACTATCCGGGTGTCGGAAAGGCCGCCGCCGCTAGTCCCTGTCCCGGCTGACTTGAATCAAGTCAGCCGGGCAAGAACAGGGTCGTCGTCTATATCTAGCCTACCGCCTTGCCGATCGGTTCGGCGTTGGAGTCCAGCAGGGTGCTCTCGGCGGGGCTCTTGACGTCTTCGTCCGCGGCGAGGCCCTGGTGGAAGTCCTGTAGAATGTCGAACAGCTCGTCCAGTTCGATCGTCAACCCGCGGCCCTTGGGGAAGCGATAGCGCCAGAAGCTCGCGATGTGGCTGACCATGCCGGTCCGCTCGCCCAGCGACAGGAACATCTCCGGCGACTTCAGCAGGAAGTTGCGGAACGCCATCGGATTGCTTTGCTGGGTCAGTTCGGCGAAGGCGTCGTCATAGACCTGCAGGGTGGCGCGCACCTTGCGCACCTGGCCCAGGATCGCCTGGTTGACCCGCTGGCCCACGTCCTTGACCTGGTTCATCATCTCGTAGTCGCGTGGACCCACGACCTTGATCTCGGTGAGTTCGGCGATCACCTCGCGTAGCTCGGGCCACAGGCTGGTGAGCACCCACTTGTAGTAGAGGAAGCCCTTCCAGCTGAAGATCCCTTCGCGGAAGTTCTCGCCCTCGAGACCGAGCGTCAGGCGCAGCGGCTCGAGGCGGGTGTCGTCCTGGCCGGAGAGCAGCAGGCTCACCAGCTTGGAGATGTTGCTGTTCGCCTTGCCGTCCTTGTTGCCGTAGGCGAGGTCCACCAACTTGGAGATCTCGCTGGAGACGAAGCGCTGCATGCGCTCCAGATCGGCGGGCGAGATGGCGAAGTAGCAGTTGGCGATCTTGAAATCGCGGCGGCGCAGGTGCTCGCGCAGCAGGAAGGGATCGAGCGAAGGCAGCTCGTCCAGGGCCTCCAGCAGGGCGATGTCGCGCGCCCCGTCATCCTGGGTGCCGCGCAACTGGTTGAGCAGCTCGGTCCAGCCGCGCTGGCCCACGAACAAGGATCGGCCGCCAAGGCTGAGATCGGTGCGCTCGAAGGGGATGATCACCTTGGTGGAGATCTTCTTGGAGCGTTCGAAGATGTACTGCTCTTCGGAGCGCAGGCGGTGCTTGATGATCACCGCGCCATTGAGCGTGGTGGCGCGAAAAAACGGCGAGGCTTCGTATTCCGGGTCACCAACGTTCTGGCTGGCCACGGCGGCCAGGTTGAGCACGCGGCTGGTCGACGCCGTGCGTTCGAGGCCGGCAAGGCTCCGATACGACCGGTCCTGGCTGCGCGCGACCACCCAACTACCTCCATGGTCGGCGCCTTCCGGCCCGCCAATTTTCCCTGGGTTGCGCCGTCGGCGGGGCCGCCACGGCGCGACACGGCCTGCCCTCGGCCGCGAGATAGCTGCGATATGCCCCCTCAAGCTCTACAAATGGGTTAAGGCACAGCCTGTCAGGAACGATGTTCGCTGAACGTAATGGCGCAATTCCTGAAACGGGTTTTGTCGCCCTGCCGACAAAGTTGACGCCTTGTTCAGCTTCACAAGTCGATCGATCCGCGCGAATACTGGCGGCCGAGCGGAACACGAATTCCGCCCAAGGAGGTTTCAAGGCCATGGACGACGGTTCGATCGACGTTAAGCGCGCGGCCCGTGAGGCGATCTACGCCATGCCTCTTGCGGACATCAATCCGGTCGATCCGGCGCCCTTCCTCGACGACACCTGGGGCATCTATTTCGAGCGCCTGCGCGCCGAGGACCCGGTGCACTGGGCGGTGTCGGAAGAGGAAGATGTCGGCGGCTATTGGTCCGTCACCCGGTGGGACGACATCATGGCCGTGGACACCGACCACGCCGCCTTTTCCTCGGAGCCGGCCATCGTGCTGCCCGATCCGGCGGAAGACTTCACCCTGCCGATGTTCATCGCCATGGACCCGCCCAAGCACGACGCCCAGCGCAAAACGGTCAGTCCTTCCGTCTCCCCGGCAAGCCTGGCGCTACTGGAGCCGACCATCCGCGAGCGGTGCGCCACCATCCTCGACGCCCTGCCGATCGGTGAGGAATTCGACTGGGTCGACAAGGTGTCCATCGAGCTCACCACCCAGATGCTGGCGACCCTGTTCGACTTCCCCTGGGAGGACCGGCGCAAGCTGACCCGCTGGTCGGATGTGGCCACCGCGTCGCCGGAGAGCGGCATCTTCTCGTCCACCGATCCGGAGATCGCCGAGAACGAGCGCCGCGCCGAACTGTTCGAGTGCGTCGACTACTTCATGCGGCTGTGGAACGAGCGGGTGAACGCCCCGCCGGCCGGCGACCTGATCTCGATGCTCGCCCACGGCGCCTCCACGCGGGACATGGACCGCATGGAGTACCTCGGGAACCTGATCCTGCTGATCGTCGGCGGCAACGACACGACGCGCAACACCATCACCGGATCGGTCCTGGCGCTTCACCAGAACCCCGACCAGGACAAGAAGCTGCGGGAGAACCCGAGCCTGGTGCCTTCGATGGTGTCGGAGACGATCCGCTGGCAGACGCCGCTGGCCTATATGCGCCGCCGCGCCACCCGCGACATCGAGCTGGGCGGCAAGACCATCAAGGCCGGCGACAAGGTGGCCATGTGGTACGTCTCGGGCAATCGCGACGAGAGCGTGATCGACCGACCCAACGACTACATCATCGACCGCGAGCGGGTGCGCCAGCACCTCTCGTTCGGCTTCGGCATCCACCGCTGCGTGGGCAACCGCCTGGCCGAGCTGCAGCTGAAGATCATCTGGGAGGAGATCCTCAAGCGCTTCCCGAAGATCGAGGTCGTGGGCCCGCCGACGCGGGTGCTGTCGTCCTTCGTGAAGGGCTATGAGAAGCTGCCGGTGGTGATCCCCACCCGGCTTTGAGGCGCAGGCGCAGCGACGGCGGAGGGCCGTGACGAACCTGCTGCCCTACGAGGACGTCGAGACCGGCCGCGGCGTGGTGCGCCTGCAGGGCCATCTGGACAGCTTCCGCGATGACCGGC
>JAYUBY010000362.1:0-1585 GCA_043740635.1 Alphaproteobacteria bacterium | reverse complement strand
ACGGCGAAACACAACTGGCAGTTATTCCACTAATCCCACGCCGATTCCTGCCCAGACAATCGCGGCCACCGCTGCAGGGCTACCGCCAAACCTCGACCTTACGGTCACGCTTGTTCTTACCTCGCTAAGCATCCCGTTTCATCTCAAATCAACGCCTGACCCGCCAATATGCCCCGATGGGTGGTTCAGTGAAGCAACCAAAACCGGGATCTCAGTTCAATGGTCCCGCCAGTACGCAATACGCCAGCACGCGCCGGCTGGTGCTGGCCGTCACCTGCCTTTTGGCGGCGCCCTCACTGGCTATTTCGCTAGTCAATACATTCAATACCCAGGCGTCTTTTGCCCGAAGCGGCTGGGTATCGCTCATAATCTGTTCATTGATGGGCCTGGCCGCGGTCATGCTGATGACGCGGATACTTCGCCCGATCGGCGCCGCCGCGAAGGCGCTGGATGTGCTGATTTCAAGCGCTGACCTCGAGGCTGCGCCCGGCCAGACGTCGGAGTTGGAAAGCTTCGCGCGAAACGCAAATTGGCCGGCCTCGCGCCTGCTGGGTTTGCGTCAACGACTGCTCAATCAGCACCCTGCCACCGGCCTGCCGACGCGCGAGCCGTTCCTGGCTGATCTGGCCAAGGACATGGAGCGCGATCCAGGCCCGACGTTGCTGGCGCTCGTGCGCCTTTGTGACTTCGATCGCATGACCGCGTTTGATCGGTCCGCCGCGGAGGCCGCGTTGAGCGCCTTTGGCGCGCGTCTCGCGGGCGCCGTGCGCACGACACTTCGCCTGGCGCAGGTCGATCGTGACTGCTTTGCGATCTGGCTCCGGGGCACGCCCGTAAGCGCGGCCAGCGATGAACTTCGCTCGCTGAGCTATGTGCTGGAACAGGACCTGGCCGTGGGCGGTCAAAATTTCTCGCCCGTGATCGCAGTGGGCGCCGCGCTTTATCCCGATGACGCCGCGCAGCCGGCAGCGCTGCTTGCATGCGCCTTCGCCGCCTTGCCCAAGTCGGCAAGTGCGATGAAATCGCCAGGCCCGGCGTTCTTTTCCTCAACCTCCACCCAGACCGAGCGCAAACGCTTTGCGATGGAGCAGAGCCTCCGCAAAGCCATCGGTGAGGATCAATTCATCCTCCACTACCAGCCGGTCGTCGACCTGGAGCTGGGCCGCGCGGTGGGGGCCGAGGCCCTGCTTCGATGGCGCCATCCCGACCTGGGCCTGGTCTCGCCGGGCGAGTTCATTCCTATACTCGAACAATCTGGGCTGATCGATGAGGTCGGTCTGTGGGTTCTCAACACCGCCTGCCGGGAGGCGCGCGCGTGGCGTCTGAGCGAGGTTGGCGAGTTGAGGTTGTCGGTGAACATCTCGGCGAGGCAGTTCCGCGGCCCGAGCCTGGCGATGACGGTCGTGCGTATGCTGGAGCGCCACCGTCTGGCGCCACACGATCTGGAGTTGGAGCTGACCGAGACGGCCGCGATGCAAGACGCCGGGCGCACAAGTGAAGTTCTTGGTCAGTTGCGCAGCCTGGGTGTCGGCGTAGCAATCGACGACTTCGGCGCCGGCTATTCGAGCCTTAGCTACCTCAAAAA
>JAYUBY010000361.1:0-2251 GCA_043740635.1 Alphaproteobacteria bacterium | reverse complement strand
CGCCCTGACGTGCGCCTAATGAGCGACGCCTCCGGACGAAGCAACTGGACTTTTGGGGAGAATAAGAGGCGCGCGCCACTGAACCTGCCGACGATCGAGCGTCTTGTCGTGGACGGCGGCGTGCTGCGATTGGACGACGCTCAGAGGCGCTTGAGTTTTGTGGGCGGATTTTCGTCCAATGAAGGGGCGGCCCAGGTCGACGGGGGTCTCTCAAGGATTGACGGGACATTATCCGCCGGCGCGGCGAGCTGGGCGGGCGCCACTCCGACGCTGCGCGTGCCACGGCTGTTGATTGAGTTGAAGGCACTTCCACTTCTCACTCAGAGCAAGCTCGTGCTGCCATTGGTGGAAGCCGATCACGCCGTCGTTCGGCTGTTGCGGGACGCTTCTGGCAGAGAGAGCTGGAACCTGACAGGGGGAAGGCCAAAAGCGTTCAAAGCGCCCGTGATCAACCACCTGGTCATTTCGGACGGCAGCTTCCAGCTCGATGATCGCAAGCGCAGCCTCCATGTGGCGGGGGTTCTATCATCCAGCGAAGAGGTGAACGGCGCTGGCCAGGGGACCTTTCATCTCGATGGCAAAGGCTTGCTCAATGCCGGTCCCTTCGTTGCTCACGTTACCAGCGGCCCGCTGCTCTATGCCGATCCGAAGCGCCCCTACCCCTTTGATGCAAAGCTCATAGCTGGCCCGACGCGCTTGAGATTGGCAGGGACCATCGCTCGACCGTTCGATTTCGCGGTCCTGTCCGGCGAACTGTTCCTAACCGGGCCCGACCTGGCCGACCTTTACCCGCTCACGGGTCTGGCGCTTCCCAGAACGCCGCCCTATCAACTTGCAGCCGGCTTCGCCCGTGCCGACGCCATGTACGCTTTGCGCGGCATCCAGGGGCGGGTGGGCCGCAGCGACCTGACCGGATCAGTATCGGTGAACGACGCCAGCGGTCGGCCTTTCCTCAAAGCCAATCTGGCCTCGCGGCGTCTCCGGCTGAGCGATCTGGCGGCGGTTGTCGGCGGCGTTCCCAATCACAGTGCAGGCCAGCCACTCTCACCGACCCAAAAAGTGGTCGCCGCCAGGCTGAGAGCCGAACACCGGCTTTTGCCGGATGTTCACCTTGATGTCAGTCGCGCCCGGGGCATGGACGCGAAGGTTGAATACAAAGCCGAAAGCGTCGATGC
Source organism: Alphaproteobacteria bacterium (assembly GCA_043740635.1). GTDB lineage: Bacteria > Pseudomonadota > Alphaproteobacteria > Caulobacterales > Caulobacteraceae > Phenylobacterium. The sequence goes on along the minus strand of JAYUBY010000361.1, from coordinate 1,076 downwards.
CGGCAATCTGCCGATCCATTCGCTGGAAATGGACGTCTCTGTCGACCATGGCGTGATTACGGCCAATCCCTTTGACATGACCTTGCCACAGGGACGCCTCGCAGGAACGATCAGGATCGATGGGCGAGGAGCCGTTCCAAACACCGCGATTGATATGCGCCTGACAAACGCTCGGCTTGAGACCCTGGTCAATCGAGGTGTCGCCAATTCGCCTTTGGAAGGCGGCGTCTTTGCGCACGTGAAGGTCGCCGGCGCGGGCGATTCGGTGCGTGCGGCCGCGGCCAACTTGGGCGGAACGATGACCGTGGCTATTCCAGGCGGCAAGATCCGGCGCAGCTTTGCCGAGCTTCTCGGCATCGACGTCGCCAAGGGCCTCTACCTTTTGCTGACCAACAACCAGGGTGACGCGCCAATCCGCTGCGGGATCGCTGACTTCCGTGCCAAGGACGGTGTCCTCACGACACAGCGGATCGTGTTCGACACCGGCCCGGTTCTAGTCAAAGGCGGGGGCGAGATAGACCTGCGGGACGAGACGCTAAACTTCAGGGTGCAGGGCGTTCCCAAGGGGTTCCACCTGTTGAGATTGAACGCGCCAATAACGGTCAAGGGCAGCTTGCAGGCCCCAAAGGTCGGCGTCGATCTCGTTAAAGCCGTGCCGCAGGTGCTACTGAGCGTTGCTGTTGGAGCCCTTGCCGCGCCCGCAGCCGCGATCGTCCCCTTCCTTCATGGCCCAGGTCCCAAAGACGTGGACTGCTCGGCGCTTATGGCGCAGGCGGCAGGCGCTGGGATAAGGGTTGGTGGTCATTGAGGGCAGCTCGCCTTTGGACGCTGCTAGCGACTGCTAGGCTGCCTGGACGAGCGGAAGGCGCGGCGTCCTCGGTATGGCCGCCCAATAGTTTGTTCAGGGATCCGCAGACCGCCTTTGCGGGAAAACGGGTTCGCTCGCGAAGACAGGCGCCGAGTTCGGACCGATTGTGGATACTGGTGAGCGCCGGCCAAACCTTTGCCGTCAATACCTGATCCTGGCCACTGGCGTCCTGTCGGCCGCCAAGTCGCCAGATATCGCCGGCGTCGAC
>JAYUBY010000360.1:0-5893 GCA_043740635.1 Alphaproteobacteria bacterium | reverse complement strand
CTCGACACCAAATCTTCTCAGGCAGGGGCCTCCTCAGGCCAGACCCGCGCTCCGCCTACCGCGGAAGCGGTTTAGTTCAATCACTGTTCGGGCTTCAGGGGAATCCCTGAGTCACCCTCAGGGGCGATTGGTATCAGACCTCACACCGCGGCCGTGGCAAGAGGCCGGTTCAATCCTGCGCGACGAGGTTTGTGCGCGCCCAGCCGGGTGCTCTTGAGCAAAAGAGCGTTCGCCGCCACCAGCGCCGAACTGCCCGACATGGCCAGGGCCGCGATCTCCGGGCTTAAGGTGAAAGGATAGAGTACGCCGGCTGCCAGTGGGAAGGCGATCAAGTTGTAGCCCACTGCCCATGCGAGGTTCTGGTGCATCTTGCGCAGGGTGGCGCGGGAGAGGTCGATCGCCTTGACCACGTCTGCCGGGTCGCTCTTCATCAGCACCACGTCGGCGCTTTCGATGGCCACGTCGGTGCCCGCGCCGATCGCGAAGCCCACATCGGCCTGGGTGAGGGCCGGGGCGTCGTTGACCCCGTCGCCGACCATGCCGACCTTGTGGCCTTGCGACTGCAGCTCCTTGATCTTGGCCGCCTTCTGTCCCGGGAGCACGTCCGCCAGCACGATGTCGATGCCGAGCTCGCCGGCGATACGCTTGGCCGTTCCGGCGTTGTCACCGGTAATCATGGCGACCTTGACGCCCAGGGCCTGCAACTGTGCGATCGTGTCCTTGGCAGTGGGGCGGGCAGCGTCGGCGATAGCTATCAGGCCCATCAACTGGCCGTCCCGCGCCAGATGGACCACCGTGCGTCCGTCGCCCTGCAGCCGTGCGGCCTCAGCGGCGAGGCCGCCAAGGTCCACCTTGCGGTCGTCCATCAAGGTCCGATTGCCGAGCAGCACCTTGCGCCCATCGACGGTCGCCTCGGCGCCTTTACCCTCGATGGCGGTAAAGCCCGCGGCGGTCGGGACGGTCAGGCCCGTCGCGCGCTCCAGGATCGCCACAGCCAGGGGATGTTCAGAGCCCTTCTCGATGGCTGCCGCCACCGTCAGGATCGCCCGCTCGTCCTGACCTGAAGCCGGCACAACCTGGACCACTTTGGGCTGACCCATTGTCAGGGTGCCGGTCTTGTCGAAGACGATCATGTCGAGCTTGACCGACTCCTCCAGGGCTGCGGCGTCCTTGATCAGAATGCCGTTGGCGGCGCCGAGCCCGGTGCCCACCATCACCGCCATGGGCGTGGCGAGCCCCAGGGCGTCAGGGCAGGCGATGACGAAGACTGTGATGGTCAGCGTCAGGGCAAACAGCAGCGACTGGCCGATCACCCAGAACCAGACCGAGAAGGTGAGGACGCCAATCGCGATGGCCGCCAGCACCAGCCATTGCGAGGCGCGGTCGGCGAGCAGCTGGGCCGGAGCCTTGGAATTCTGGGCTTCCTGCACGAGCTTGACGATTTGGGCGAGCGCCGTGTCCACGCCGACCTTGGCGGCCTTGTAGCGGAACGCGCCGGTCTTGTTGATCGAGCCGCCGACCACCTTGTCGCCGGGCTTTTTCGACACCGGCATGGACTCACCGGTGAGCATGGACTCGTCCACGTCGGAGGCGCCGTCGGAAACGACGCCATCGACCGGGATCTTGCCGCCCGGGCGCACCACGACGTCGTCGCCGACCAGGACCTCGGCGGTAGGGATCTCGCTCTCCTTGCCGGCGCGCAGCACGGTGGCCATCGGCGGGGCGAGGTCCATGAGCCGGGTGATGGCAGCCGAAGCGCCAGCCCGCGCGCGCATCTCCAGCCAGTGGCCCAGAAGGATGAACACCAAGAGCAGGGCAGAGGCCTCGTAGAACTGCTCGCCCTTAAAGAAGAAGGTCGCACCGAGGCTGAACAGATAGCCGGTGCCAACGCTGAGCAACACCAGGACGGCCATGTTGAAGACGCCGTGCCTTAGGGCGCGGACAGCGGCGATGAAGAACGGCCAGCCGGGATATAGGATGGCTGCGCTCGCCAGGACGAACAGCGTATTATTAAGGTCCCAGCCAAAGGGGGGCTTCACCCTGAGGGCGTCGAGCCCCATGGGGGCCAGGAAGAAGATCGGAACAGTGAACACCACGCTGATCAGGAAGCGGTTGCGCATGTCCCGGGCCATGGCCTTCATGTCCATGCCCGGCCCATGGCCCATGTCCGCCATGTCGTGATCGGCATCGGTCGGCGCACCGCCCGCCTTGTGGGAGTGATGGATGTGCGGAGGGTGCTGCGACGGGGATCTCGGATCGTCCGGCGCGACAGTGTCCTCGCCTGGCGCGCAGACGTGGCGCGGGACCACCTCGCCGCGGCAATGGAAGCCACAATCCCTGACCGCTTGGCGCAGGCGCTCCACGTCGGTGACCTGCTCGTCGTAGGTCACCGTTGCCGACGCCGAAGCGAAGTTAGCGGTGACATTGTGCACACCTGGCAAGGCGCGCACCCGCTTTTCGACAACCAGAGGATCGAGTGGGGTCTGGAAGCTCGTGACGTCGACGGTTGTCGTTCTCACAATGGCCTCTCGTAGATGAAGGGGGCCTCGACGGTGTTACTCCGACCACCCGCGTGCGCCACGTCGAAGGTCAGCCGATGCTTCGCCGAGGCGGGCAGAGACACGTAGCCGCCGAAGGTCGTGTCCGCGACCTGCGCCATCGGCTCCAACGGGATAATCACCCGGCCGACACCGTGCCCTGGTCCGGACAGCTCCAGGGAGACATCGGCGTCCTTGATCCGCGCCCCGGACTTCGCGTCGAACAGAGCTAGGACTACATGGAAGCTGTAAGGCGCTGCCGGCGGGCCCTGGTGCATGGTGCGCTCGGGATGGTCCGACGGATGCTCGTTCACCGACGCGCCCGGAACGACGCCATAGTCGAACTTGAGGCCGGCCACGACTTGCGACTGCGCTTGGCTGGGCGCACGCCCACACCCGGACAAGGCGACTACGATCATGAGACCCCTAACGGCCGCCGACGCGCTTAGTTGTCGTGCAATCTGCATGTCGCGTGTCTTTCATCACGCCAAGACGGCTCAGACGCCGCACTTGGTCACCCTATTGACGCGCCAATGGATCGGAACATTACGCCCTCGACGTCCACTACGACGGGTTCGCCGGGTCTCACAAATCGGACTTCGGCAAACCAACTCAGTAGAGGGGAACCTCGCCGGCGACGAAGTCGCAGATTCGGATTGGAAGCCACGCCAGGGCGCCCGACACGACGTGTTCTATCGCGGGCCTAAAGCGCTCGGTCGGGCCGGCGTCATGCGTGGCGAGCTGTACGTTCACGACAGCGGGCCCGGTGATGGAGCTTCCGATACGGCTCAGTAGCAGGCAGCGCGCGTGAGCGATTTCTGGCGCGGAGGCCACGATGTCTCGCGCGATTTCATGGGCGACCACGTTGTGGAGTTTGCCGACATGCGTGACCGGGTTCTTGCCCGCCGCGGCCTCGAGGCTCATCGGGCGGGCCGGGTGATCAGGCCGTTCACGCGGTTGCCTCGGCCGACCTGGCCGTCGTCGCCGGACTCCGCGGACATGCCTATCACAGTCAGATAGACACCGCCGGCCTTCAGGTCGTCGGCGGCATTCACCGTAACGTGGCAAGAGGCGAAGCCGGACGACCTCGTCGTGTCGCGTGCCAGGGACTCGATGGCCGACTTGGCTTCCAGGTAGTGATCCAGGTCTCTCAGATGGGCGCCAACCATTGCCATCGAGATCGTGAGTCCGACATCAATCCCGATCCGGGCGCCCATGACCTTGACGTCTTCGCCCCAGGCCGCCGGCCGGGAATTGCCGGGCGGCGGGTTTGTCGCGTTTTCGACGGCCAGGACCAGCGTCTCGAGAGGCGAGAGGGGGCGTAGCCCACGCCAATCGAAGTGTCATTCGCTAGCGGGACGGCACCCTCTTCGGTCCGCCGAAAAAAGCTCCGTAGATCTTGGGAGCTAGGCCGCAGGATCGGGTGGATCCGGACGTGATGATCCGCATCGAGCGCGTGCAAATGGGTCCGCAGCTAGGTGCGGGCGGTCTCAATGGCGATCTCCCTGATCGGCAGACGGTCGCGGCCAACCTGGGCCGCAGCGCGGCCGCCGAGGTAAAGGTCCATGGGCGCGTCGACCCGACCGCCGCCAAACGCTGGCGACGCGCGCCCAGCGCACAAAAGCGCCTTGTCGACGTTGTGGTGCAGGATCTCGACGAACCGGGCGATATACTCGCGGCTCAGCGCGCGCGACAAGGTTTCGGCAACAGCGTCGCAGATCGTATCCGGATGCCCGAGCCCTTGCGCTCGACGACCTCGACCGTTTGGTCGGGCTGTGCGAGCGGCGAGAGAAGGACCGGGCACATCGCTACGGATCGGTCGCTCGACCGGCCTCTACCGGGCCCTGGCCGCAAAGAAGTTATACAGCGAGCCGAAGCCCAGAGCGATGTACCAGCCGGATAGGAAGGCCCACACGACCCCGACGGCGATCATCTCCGGTCTGGCCCAGTCAATGTCCGGGTAGAGCGCTTTCAGGAAGTGAAAGTCCTGCAGCCAAGGGATCACATCGGCGACCGCGCAGAGCGCAAAGCTGACGGCCAGGAAGATCGATAGGCTGAGCCCGAACGGGACGAGCGGGATGCCTGGTCGCGCGCCGTGGCGGCTGGGCGCGGCGGTCGCGCGATCAATGGTCGACGACATGGAGGTCTCCTTTATACTAGGGGCGGTCGACAGGGTTGGAGGCGTTCGGTCCGACGTCGCGCGGGCGAAGGCGGGGGATGTAGGCTGGCATGGTTCGCATGTATTCGAGGTAGTCCTCGCCGAACGCCGCGATCGAGGCCCGCTCCTCCGCCTTTCCCAGGCGCCAGTACATGAAGAGCAGGATCGGGAACATCGCCAGGGTCAGCAGAGTCGGCCACTGCAGCAGGAAGCCGAACATGACGAGGACGAAGGCCACGTACTGCGGATGGCGGATCTTGGCGTACGGCCCGGAGGCCGCCAGCCGGCCTTCCTTCTGCGCCTGATAGAGCGGCGGCCAAGAGACGGCGAGCAGCCAGAAGCCGCCGCCGATGAAGACATCGCTTAGGATGTGGAAGGGGCCGAAGTGCGGGTTCCCCCGCCAGCCGAACATTTCCTCAAGCACGTGCCCAGAGTCGTGGGTGAGCCAGTTGATCCCCGGAAAGTTGGTTCGGAGCCAGGGGAGCATCAGATATATGGTCAGCGGAAAGCCGTACATCTCGGAGAACAGCGCCACCAGGAAGGCGCTGAAGGCGCCAAATGAGCGCCAGTCGCGCACCGACCGAGGCCTGAACAAACTGAAGCCAAAAAAGATGAAGAGCCCCGAATTCAGGATCACCAAGGACCAGAGGCCATAGCCTTGATCGGCGTGGGTCATGGATCGTTCTCGCGGACCTTTTCAATCGTGCAAGGGCGTCGCCGGCCGAGCCGGAGATCCCCGTTCCAACCAATTGACGCGCGGCCCCGCCGAACATTACGACCGTAGGGCCGGCCTGGCGCAACCGCCGGGGATCCTCCCCAAATTGCAGGAATTCGCCGCCCCGGCCGTCTGATGGTTTGCGTCCCCACGGTCGAGCAGGGCCGGTCAGCGAACGAGCAGCAGCTGGGAGTGACGGAGTGAAGGTGTCGGCTCAATCTGCGGATCTAGAGTATCCGTCTTGATCAAGCCACCTTCGGCGTTTACGGGCGCGCATCCCTTAGCAGGGCGTTGGCGAGTATAAGGAGCTTTCGCATGATGGCGGTGAGTGCGACCTTAGCGGGCTTTCCGGCGGTGACGACGGCCTGATATTTGGCCTTCAGGTCGGCGTTGAAGCGGACAGCGACGAGGGCGGGCATGTAGAGCGCCTGGCGCAGGCTCGCGCGGCCACCGCGGATGAAGCGCTTTCCGCTGTGCTTTCCG
>JAYUBY010000359.1:0-1921 GCA_043740635.1 Alphaproteobacteria bacterium | reverse complement strand
GTCGACCTGATGGTCGCCATGAACCCGCAGACCTGGGACCGGGACATCGCCGAGATCGAGCCCGGCGGCTATCTGTTCTACGACTCGACCAAGCCGTTGCCGCCCGGCAAGTTCCGCGACGACGTGACCACCGTCGGCGTGCCGCTGACGGCCATGTGCAACGACCGCTATGAGCTTCCCCGGGAGCGGCAGCTGTTCAAGAACATCGTCTATGTGGGGGCTCTGGCCGCGCTGCTGGGCATCGATCCGGCGGTCATCGAGCAACTGCTGGCCGAGCAGTTCGCGGGCCGCCAGAAGCTGATCGACGCCAATGTCGAGGCCCTGCACCTGGGCGTCGACTATGTAAAATCCGACCTGCAGCCGTTGCGCCTGCAGGTCCGCAAGTCGGACAAGGTGGGCGACCGGATCTTCGTCGAGGGCAACGCGGCCGCCGCCCTGGGCGCGGTCTATGGCGGGGCCACGGTCTGCGCCTGGTATCCGATCACGCCGTCGACCTCGCTGGCCGAGGCCTTCACCGGCTATTGCGAGGACCTGCGCACCGATCCGGACGGCAAGGCGCGCTACGCCATCGTCCAGGCCGAGGACGAGATCGCCTCGATCGGCATCGTGGTCGGCGCGGGCTGGAACGGGGCGCGGGCGTTCACCGCCACCTCGGGGCCGGGCATCTCGCTGATGACCGAGTTCATCGGGCTTTCCTATTTCGCCGAAATCCCGGCGGTGATCTTCGACGTGCAGCGGGGCGGCCCTTCGACCGGCATGCCGACCCGCACGCAGCAAGCCGACCTGATCGGCGCGGCCTACGCCAGCCACGGCGACACCAAGCACCCGATGCTGCTGCCTGCCGATCCCGGTGAATGCTTCGAGATGGGGGCGCTGGCCTTCGACCTCTCCGACCGGCTGCAGACCACGATCTTCGTCATGCTCGACCTCGACATCGGCATGAACGAGTGGCTGACCGCCCCCTTCAAGTGGGACGACAAGCGCCAGCTCGACCGCGGCAAGGTGATGACCCACGACGAACTCGAAGCGGGCGCGGACTTCGGCCGCTACAAGGACGTGGACGGCGACGGCATCCCGTTCCGCACCTATCCGGGCGTGCACCCCTCCAAGGGCAGCTATTTCACCCGCGGCACCTCGCGGAACCCCTATGCGCGCTATTCCGAAGAAGGTTCGGTCTATGTCGACAACATGGAGCGCCTGCTGCGCAAGTTCGAGACCGCCAAGGCGCTGATCCCGGCCCCGGTCCGTCGCGACGCCAAGCGCAAGACGACAGATGGCGTGATTTATTTCGGCTCCTCGACGCCCTCCATGCTTGAGGCGCTGGAGCATCTGGAAGGGCAGGGCCGCCACCTCGATGCGATGCGAGTGCGCGGCTTCCCGTTCTGCGACGAGGTCTATGACTTCGTGGCGCAGCACGAGCGGGTGTTCGTGGTCGAGCAGAACCGCGACGGTCAACTGCGGACCCTGCTGATGAACGAGGGCGAGATCGACCCGGCGAAGCTGGTGGCGGTGCTGCACTATGACGGCACCCCGATCACCGCGCGGTTCATCGCCGGCAAGATCGGTCAGTTGATGACGCTCGGGCAGATCGAGGCCGCCGAATGACCTATATCCTGAAGCCCCAGCTGCATCACCCGAAGCTGGCCGAGAACAGCCTGGGGTTCACGCGCCGCGACTACGAGGGCTCAGTCTCGACGCTCTGCGCCGGTTGCGGCCATGACTCGATCTCCTCGGCGATCATCCAGGCGGCCTTCGAGCTGGAGCTGCCGCCACACCGCATCGCCAAGCTGTCCGGCATCGGCTGTTCGTCGAAGACCCCGGACTACTTCATGGGCGCGAGCCACGGGTTCAACACCGTGCACGGGCGCATGCCCTCGGTGCTGACCGGCGCGAACCTGGCCAACAAGGACCTGATCTACCT
>JAYUBY010000358.1:0-26974 GCA_043740635.1 Alphaproteobacteria bacterium | reverse complement strand
GTCGCCCGGAACCGGGCCACCCACTTGATCGCCGAGCTGACCGCCACCCCGAACCGCGCCGCCGCCGCGTTGCGCGACATCCCCTCCTGCTCAACCGCCGCGATCACCCGCTCACGAAGATCCAACGAACACGGCTTGGCCATCCATGCTGGCCTCCTGCCCAGCAGGGAGTTTGAATCAGAACTCAGCTGATTTGGGAATCCAACGATTCAACCCAATGACCACCCGCTCTAGAACACGCCGCGAGAACGAGCCAGGGGCGGTGTCAGATGGCGGACGCTTGGGTCTTCATCCAGGTTTCCAGCCAGTGGATGTTGTAGTTCCCTGTCAGGATATCGGGCTGGACCAGCAGTTCCTGGAAGAGCGGGATATTGGTCTCAATTCCGGCGACCACGATTTCGCCGAGACAGCGATTTAGGCGGGCGATGCACTCGGCGCGGTCGCGGCCGTGGACGATCAGTTTGCCGATCAGAGAGTCGTAGTAGGGCGGGATCGTGTAGCCGGCGTAGAGCGCGCTATCGAGGCGCACGCCAAGGCCGCCAGGCGCATGAAAGTCTGTGACCAGTCCTGGCGAGGGGGCGAAGGTCTTGGGGTTCTCGGCGTTGATCCGGAACTCGATGGCGTGGCCCTCGAAGACGACGTCCTTCTGCGCGAAGGACAGAGGCAGGCCAGCGGCAATGCGAATCTGCTCGCGCACCAGGTCGATCCCGGTGATGGCCTCGGTGACAGGATGTTCCACCTGCAGGCGGGTGTTCATTTCGATGAAGAAGAACTCGCCGTTCTCGTAGAGGAACTCGATTGTGCCGACGCCCAGGTAGCCAATAGTCTTGACCGCATCGACTACCACCTTGCCGATTTTGGCGCGGGTCTCGGCGTCGATGGCCGGTGAGGGTGCTTCTTCTAGGACCTTCTGGTGACGTCGCTGCAGAGAACAGTCGCGTTCCCCAAGGTGACAGACATTGCCGAAGCTGTCGGCGATCACCTGAAGCTCGATGTGGCGCGGAGTCTGGAGGTATCGCTCCATGTAGACCGCATCGTCGCCAAAGGCCGCCTTAGCCTCTGACCGGGCTGTCGAAACCGCCTCGTAGAGATCGTCCTGTGTCTGGGCGACCTTCATACCGCGGCCGCCACCGCCGGCCGCGGCCTTGATCAGCACTGGGAAGCCGATTTCATTGGCCGCGGCCAAAGCTTCTTCTTCCGTTGTCACCGCTCCGTCCGAACCGGGCACAACGGGAATGCCTGCTGCCTTCACCGCCTGTTTGGCCGTGATCTTGTCGCCCATCATTTTGATGTGCTCAGGCTTGGGACCAATGAATGTGAAGCCGTGAGCGCCGACGATTTCGGCGAACCGAGCGTTTTCCGAGAGAAATCCGTAGCCTGGGTGGATCGCTTGTGCGCCGGTGATCTCGGCGGCGGCGATGATCGAGGGGATGTTCAGATAACTCTTGGCTGCGGCGGGCGGTCCGATGCAGACGCTCTCGTCGGCCAGTCGCACCCACATGGCGCCCGAGTCGGCCTCGGAGTGCACGGCGACAGTGGAAATGCCCATTTCCTTGCACGCGCGGTGCACGCGAAGGGCGATTTCGCCGCGATTGGCGATGAGGATTTTCTCGAACATGGCTCTAGCCGATGACCGCGAGCGGCTCGCCGAACTCCACAGGCTGGCTATCCTCCACCAGGATTTCCACGATCTTGCCGGCCTTGGGAGCTGGGATCGGGTTCATGGTCTTCATGGCTTCGATAATCATCAGCGTCTGGCCGGCGGTCACGGTGTCGCCCACCTTCACGAAGGGCTCGCCGCCGGGTTCTGGTTGGAGGTAGACGCTTCCAACCATCGGCGACTTCACAACATCCCCAGCGGCCCGTGCCGGCGCGGCGTCGGCAGAGGCGGACGGCGCTGGCGCAGCGGCGGCTGCTACGGGCGCGGTTGCGACTGGGGCGGGCGCATATGTCAACTGTGTCGGTCCCGCCGTCAGCGTCTTGGCGACGCGGATTTTCAGGCCAGAGTGTTCGACTTCAATCTCCGACAGGCCAGTCTCCGTCAGAATATCGGCCAGTCTACGCACCAGCCGCGCATCGATCAGGTCGGCGGCGGGGGCCTTGGGACGGCTAGCCATGAAATTACCTTCGCTTCTTATCTTTAGGCTTAGCGGGTCAGGCCCGCGGCGGCCTCGACGGCCAGTTCATAGCTCGCGGCGCCGAAACCGCACACCACGCCAGTCGCCGCGAGGGAGACATAGGACTGGTGGCGAAACGCTTCGCGCGCGGCTGGATTTGAGAGATGACATTCGATCACGGGGACGCCCACCGCCTTGAGGGCGTCGAGAATGGCGACGGACGTGTGACCATAGCCCGCCGGGTTGATGACGACCGCCGAGCCCTCTGTCCGGGCCTCCTGGATCCAGTCGATCAACTCGCCCTCATGGTTCGATTGACGGAACACGACAGTTCGCCCCAAGGCCGCCGCGCGCGCCTCACAGAGGCGCTTCACGTCTTCCAGGGTCTGGTGTCCATAAATCTCCGGCTCGCGGGCGCCCAGGAGGTTGAGATTCGGGCCGCTCAGCACATAGATCGGTTTCGACATTCGGCTCCGCCGTCGATTCCGCCGTCTTGTACCGGTCAGGGCTGCGGGTCACAAGCTTGGCGACTTCACGAGGGCTTTGCATGAACTTGACGGTCAACGGAGAACCTCGCGCTTTTCCGCCGCTCGCGGACTTAGCGGCGCTGATCTCGCAGCTCGGCCTCGATGGGCGCAAGGTGGCGATCGAGCGCAATCTGGAGATCGTGCCGCGCTCGGCCTATGGGAAGACGAGGCTCGCTGACGGCGATCGAATTGAGATCGTGCACTTCATAGGAGGCGGCTGACATGGATGGGACCCACCCGGTCGAAGATACTTGGAACGTCGCTGGCCGAACCTTCCGCTCACGCCTGATCGTCGGCACGGGCAAGTACAAGGACTACGCTCAGAATGCCGCCGCCGCCGAGGCTGCAGGCGCCGAGATCGTGACGGTCGCTCTGCGCCGCGTAAACCTGTCGGACCCGACCCAGCCCATGCTGGTCGACTACGTAAAACCTGACCGCTTCACCTTCCTTCCCAACACCGCCGGCTGTTTCACAGCCGAAGACGCGGTTCGGACGCTGCGCCTGGCCCGTGAGGCTGGCGGCTGGGACCTGGTGAAGCTCGAGGTGTTGTCAAATACCAAGCACCTGCTTCCCGACATGGAAGAGACGCTTCGGGCGTTGAAACTTCTGATCGCCGACGGATTCCAGGTGATGGTCTACTGCAGCGACGATCCGGTCTACGCGCTAAAGCTGGAAGAAGCCGGCGCGGCCGCCATCATGCCGGCCGCCGCCCCTATAGGTTCGGGGCGGGGCATTCAGAACTACCTCAACCTCGGTCTCATTATCGATCAGTCAAAGGTGCCGGTCCTCGTGGATGCTGGCGTGGGCACGGCTTCAGACGCTGTTCTGGCGATGGAGGCTGGCTGCGACGCGGTCCTGATGAACACGGCCATCGCCGAAGCGCGCGATCCGCTTCGAATGGCGACAGCCATGAAGCACGCCGTCATATCGGGGCGTGAGGCGTATCTGGCGGGCCGAATGGATAAGCGGACCTACGGCGATCCGTCTTCGCCCCGGGCGGGCCTGATCTAGCTCTGCTTCTTGTACTTCGAGTGGCAGGCGGCGCAGGTGTCGCCGAGGTCATTGGCTGCCTTTGAGAACCCGGCGCCATCTTTCGCGGCGGCGGCTTTCTCGGCGGCATCGGTCAGCGCGGCGAAGTCTGCGGCCGACTTGGTCCAGACGTCACCTTGCTGCTTCTGCGGTCCCGAAAGGTGAGCTGCGGCGCTCTTAAGGGTTTGGGAGGCCTTCAGGGCCTCCGCCCACCTGGCGGCGGGGACCTTGGCGGCGTCGGGGCCGTTGGCCGGATCAACCTCGCCGCCCACGGCGAAGATGGTGATTGTGGCTGGATCGACCACGCTCTTCATCTCGTCCTTCACGCTCATCGCGACAGCGAACGCTGAGCCCGCGAGAGCCAAGCTGAGAGCAAGCGCAAGGGTCACGTGGCGCATTGGGAAAATCTCTTTCTGCAGGTGCGGCCGAGTTTAGTAGGGTCAGGCGACCGGCTCCAGGATTCGTTGCACGTCGACCTCTGGGGACAAGCCCAATCTGAGCAGCATCTCCTCGCGATCTGGTCCGCCCTTTGGGCGATAGGCCCCGGCGTTACGCGTCCGACCGCGCGCCCAATAGGCTATGACCTTGGCGATATTCTTGGGTCGCCGTAACCAGGCCTGGGGGTCTTCCAACATGTGGAAACCGCGCAGGGCATCCCGGAAAAGAGCTACATCGGATCGTACAGCAATCGCAACGCCATCTTCCAGGAACCGTTTGGTGAGCCGACTCTTGAGGCCGGGCTGATAACCGGGCGTGAGCGCTTGGCGCGCGCGGCGGATAGCGCTGCGATCGGCATCGCGCATTGCATTGTAGTAGGGCCGGAGCTCGACAGTGATCCGCCGCTGATAGGCGTCAATGCGCGCTGCCGGATCGGCGAACAGCTGCAATGCGTCGCGCAGGAGGTGCGCGCTGACGGCGGCGAACGAACAGCCGCGGCCATAGAGGGGGTTCGATCTCACCAGGCTGTCACCAGCGGGGAAGAAGCCCAGGACGGCGGCCCGGCCATGCGGCGCTAAGTTGCGCCAGCGGCTGTGAAGGTCGCCCATGCCAAAGACCCGGCTGATGGGCGTCGACGTTGTCGGATCGACCCATGGCGCTAAGCCAGGCAACTGTCCGCAGGCGGCGTCAAAGGTCTGCGGATCGACGATCTTCGTGCGCAGTACTTCCTCGATCTGCGGAACACAAAGCGTAATTGAGAAGCAGTCATTGTCGCCCGGGAAGACGCCGAACTTCAGATATTCCAGATCACCAGTCAGCGGCGCCTGGCCACGCTCTGGTTCTGCGACTCCGGGGTTCAGCCGGTAGTGACGCGTGAAATATAGGATGCCGCAGTCCTCGGACTCTTCCAGTATCTTGGCGCCGGCCTCGCGAATCTGCTCGACCGCCGACGACGTTCTCCCCGCCGCATCCACGACCAGATCGGCGGTCAGCTCTTGGCGACCATTGGCATCCTCGATCGCAACGCCCGTCACGACCGGCACGGAGCCCGGCGAAATCAGCAGCTCTTTCACGAACACACCGGACCTGATGGTTACGTTTCGCTGCTGCGCCACGTAGCGGCGCATGATCAGCTCCAGCGTCGTGCGCCGGCTTGTCAGGACGGCAAGGTCGCGATCCACCGGTTCTGGCGTGTAGGTCCGCTTGTGGATCTCGGTCAGGCCGCCCTCGAAGCCGAGGTCCCGGCAGCCCGCGGCTAAGAGCTCAGCCAACAACTCCGGATGCTCGTCGCGGATCAGGATTCGCAGGCGAGCGAGGAAGGCGTGGCTGTGCCGCAGGTGCCCCACCCCGCGCCGGGCCCAGCTCTCGAACGCCTCATCCGGGCCGCCGTCGGGCGGCGGCGGATCGCGCTCAAGAAGGACGACCTCGCGACCGGTTGGCGCGAGCGCCAGCGCTGTCCAGAGTCCGGCCATTCCAGCGCCGACCACCAGCACCCGTTCCGCCATTGCAACAGCTCCACGATCGCTCGTCTGGACGACGCCGACCACAATACGTCATTGCCGACCTGCCCATAGGTCAAGCGGGTGCGAAGTTAGCTTTTGCTTTGTTCCGGCCTCCTGCCGGTGCGGGCAGCCGCGATGGCGGCTCGGAGTGCAGCCATGTCTGCGCCCGGGATCATGGTGTTGCCGATGATGAAAGACGGCGTCCCGTCGATCTTCATGGCCTGTGCAAGCGCATGCGTGTCGAGGATCTGGCGATCGATCATTGGATGCTGCGCGTCCTTGCGGGCCTCTGCGGGATTTATGCCCACCTCAACCAGATGGCGATCCAATGCCGCATCATCCAACGCCTTGTCCGCCATTAGGGACTGATAGAGCTGAACACCTTTAGCCTTTGCCTGGCGGGTCAACGCAACTTTGGCGGCAGTGTCGGAGACTTCACCGAAAATCGGGAATTCCTTGAATACGAACCGCACGTCAGGGTTTTGTGCGATCAACTTCACCACTTCCGGAGCGGCCAGTTTGCAGTAGCCGCAGCGGTAGTCGAAGAACTCGACGACGGTAAATTTGCCGTCGGGGTTGGCAACGAAATCTCGCGGATCGCGCTCAAGCTGGCCCCGAAACTTATCGATTGCGTCGGTCGAGGCTTTCACTGCGGCAAGTCGCTCGTTCTCGCTGAGCTTTTCGGCGGCCTCGCGAACGACCTCGGGATGGGCCATCAGATAGGCGTGGACCTTCTGGCCGAAGACGGCGTCATCAGCCTTCTGGCAAGAGGAAAGCGAAAGGGCGGCGGCGAGCACCGTCAGGGCGCGGAGTGTAAGGGTCATGTGAGCCAGATAGGACGAATTGGCGGTTTTTGCGAGGCGGCCTAGCGCGCCGGCGAAGAAGCAAGCAAGCCCTCACGTCCAATGGCCCTGACCTCGTCTGGGGTGGGCTTGGAGACCAGCACGATATCGGTGGCCCGTCGCCAACCCGGGCTGTCTTTCGGAAGGCGTTCGCGGGCGCGAATGGCGAATTCCCGAGCTTGTCGCATGTTGCCAACGTTGTACTGGAATTCAGCGGTGGCCAATCGTGCCAAGCCCTCGTCGCCATGCTTGTCGTAGCCTTCGGCGAGAATTCGCCAAGCGACCGCGTTGTCTTCCTCCTGGGTCAACGCCATTTTCAACTCGGCGATACCCTCTTCAGTCTTTGAGCGGGTCCCGATGGCGATCAGGGTTTGAGCCAAGTTGACGCGCAGCAGCGGCCCATCCGGCTTCAGTTCTACCGACTTGCGCTGCGGCGCCTCGGCTTCCTCGACTCGTCCAAACTCGAATAGAATCTGGCCCTTTAGCTCCCAGAGGTACGGATTGTTGGGTTGTTCGACGAGCAAGGCGTCGACGCGCTTCAGCGCCTTATCTGGCTCCTTGAGCTGGTAGTAGGCGATCGCCCGAGCATAGCGCGCGGGGTAGGACATGTCCTTTTCGTCGTACTTGCCAAGGCTGACCTGTGGATTGATGAAACCGTCCAGCTTGGCCTTCATGATTTCGTGTTCAGAAAGGGCTTCCGGCGGATCCTTGGCGTTGTAATGGGGCAAGGCCGAGACACGATTTTGCAGCGCCTCAATCCGGTCCGAAGACAGCGGGTGGTCGATGAAATACTTGTACCGGCGGTACTGAGCGAAGACCTCTTGGTAGCGAAATTTGTCAAAGAATTCCGCCAGACCCCGCGCAGACAAACCTGCTTTTTCCAGGAGTGTGGCGCCGGCCTGGTCGGCGCGGCTTTCCTGTTCGCGGCCGTAGCCGGCGGCGCCTAGAGCGCCAAACATGGGCGCACTTGAGATCAGGCCGGCCGCGGCGTCGCCGGAGCCCGCGATGGCTGCCAATACGCCCAGGCCCATGGTCAGGATCATCGGCACCATGCCGGCGCGCGCGTACTCCCCGGAACGGAAGCTGTGGCCGCCGGAAAGATGGCCGACCTCGTGGGCCATGACCCCCTGGAGCTCGTTGGGATTGTCCGCTTCCAGGATCAGCGCTGTTGTCACCATCATCACCCCAGGCGCTGCGGCCGCGTTTGGCTCCTTCGAGCCAACCAGAACGATTTGAATGCCTTTGGGATCAATGCCCGCAGCCGAGAATATCGGAGCGACATCGCGGTGCAGGATATCCTCGATCTCTGTGTCGCGGATTAGGGTGTCGCCAGGGGTGAATTGCGCAGCCGCCAGCCCCGGCCGCAGCACAAGGCTAATCGCCAGGGCTGCGGCAAGAGAGCTTCGAAGAACCGAACGGGCAGGAGCGGCCATACTAAATTCCCGACTGCGCCCCCCTAATCGACCCAAAGCCTATCGCGTCACCCGCGTCGCCACCAGCCTTTGCGCGGCGAAGCGGGCGCAGCGGAGATCTCCGCTGGATCCGGTTCCCGGGGCGGCGTGACCAGCGGCGCGAGCGTCGGCTCAGCCGGTTCGGCCGCTGGCTGAGGCGCAATCTCGGCGACTGCCGGCTTGGCCTTAGCCCGACTGGCGCGGGGCTTCTTGGCGGGAGGTGCGGCTTCAGCGGCCACAGGCTCGACGACTGCCTCCGGCTCGGACGTAGAGAAGACTTCGGGTTCGGGAGAGGGCGCAATGACGTCGGAAGCTGTCGGCGGAGCTGACCCATCGCCTCCGCGACCGCGGCCCCTACCGCGACGAGCGCGTTTGGCTTTGTCCCCCGCGGCCGGCAGTTCGACCCAAATGTCGTCATCACTCTGACTCTTAGCGACGCGCGCCGTCATAATCGGGGCCGGCGCGGCCGCCTCGGCGGCCATCCGAGGCGCTTCGCGAGAATCATTGGCCGGGACGGGCGCAGTCTTCATATCTTCGGACGGATCGTACCAAACGAAAGGATCGTCGCCGTAGGGCACCCACGGACGGGTCCAGGAGAAACCGTCGGTTGGGCGACTGTCGTCGCGCATACGCCGTCCGCCTCTGCGGCCACGGCGCCGGCGGCGGCCTTGGCCGTCCTGCTCATCTGCATCGCGCGGGCTGTCGGCCGGGCGCAGCGCGGGCGCGGCGGCGGCGGCTTCGCGCGGTTCGCCATCGCGGCGTCCCCGACGTCTGCGCCGGCGACCCCGGCGAGCACCTTCATCTTCGGAGCTGTCGTCATCACGAAGCGGGCGCTGATCGGCACGGGCGTGGGGCTCGTCGTCATCGGTATCTTCGCGCTCGAGCTCGACTTCCTCGTCTTCATCCTCGTCTTCGTCTTCGTCCTCAAATGCCTCGTCGTCGTAGCCGTCGTCGACCATTGCCTCGTAAGCGGCGGTGGGCGGTGCGACCAGCGCGTGGTCCGGCCGCTGCTCCATCGAGGTGCGTTCGATCAAGCACTCAGCATGTGCCATGTCGTCGTCCACCAGGATGGTGACGAAGAGGCCGAGGGTCTGCTGAAGCCGCGCCAAGTGCGCACGCTTTTCGTTGAGGATGTAGAGCCCGACTGCTCGCGGAGCCTTCAAAGTCGCTTCGCCGCCGCCTTTGAGAGCCTCCAGCTCAAGCGTCCGCAGCGCCGCTAGAGCGCTCGATTCCACCGAGCGAACGCGCCCGGTGCCTTGGCAATGTTCGCAGACATGCGTTGTTCCCTCCAGGACGCCGGTGCGGCGGCGCTGGCGGCTGATCTCCATCAGGCCGAAAGCCGAGATCTTGCCCATCTGCACGCGAGCGCGGTCGTCCTTCAGACAGTCTTTGAGCTTCTTTTCGACCGCGCGATTGTTCTTCGACTCATCCATGTCGATGAAGTCGATGACGATCAGCCCGGCGAGGTCGCGCAGACGCAACTGCCGGGCGGCTTCTTCCGCGGCCTCCATGTTTGTCTTGAGGGCGGTGGCCTCGATGTTGCGCTCGCGCGTCGACTTGCCGGAGTTCACGTCGACAGCGACCAGAGCTTCGGTCTGGTTGATCACCAGGTAGCCGCCCGAACGCAGGGGGACGACCGGCGAATAGATCTGGCTGAGGTGGTCTTCGACCCGGTGTTTGACGAAGAGCGGCGTTGGCTCGCGGTAAAGCTGCACCTTTTTGGCTTGGCTGGGCATCAGCATGCGCATGAAGTCGCGCGCTTCCTTGAAGCCTGCTTCGCCCTCGACGAACACTCCGTCGATGTCCTTGTCATAAAGGTCGCGAATGGCCCGCTTCACGAGGTCTTCTTCCTCGTAGATCAGCGCCGGTGCGATGGAGTGCAGAGTTGTCTCGCGGATGTTTTCCCACAGACGCAGGAGATAGTCGTAGTCGCGCTTCAATTCGGCTTTAGTGCGCTTTGCGCCGGCGGTACGCACGATTAGGCCCATGCCCTGCGGCACGTCCAGACTCTGCACGATGCCCTTCAAGCGACGGCGGTCGGTCGCCGTTTCAATCTTGCGGCTTATACCGCCCCCTCGCGCCGTGTTGGGCATGAGCACGCCATAGCGGCCGGCTAGAGAGAGGTAGGTGGTCAGCGCCGCGCCCTTGTTGCCGCGCTCTTCCTTGACGACTTGAACCAACATGATCTGCCGACGGCGGATCACTTCTTGAATCTTGTACTTGCGCATCAGCCGGCGCCGGCGGCGCGCAACCTCTTCCTCCATGACGTCGTCATCGTCCTCGGAGGCGGCTTCCACTTCGTCGTCCTCACCGTCCTCGGAATGTTCCGAGGCGGCTTGGCTTCCACGGCGACCGCGAGGCTCGTGGTGGTCGTCTTCTTCTTCGGCCTCTTCGCGCATTAGCGCTTCGCGGTCGGCTACCGGGATCTGATAGTAGTCGGGGTGGATTTCGTTGAAGGCCAGGAAGCCATGGCGATTGCCGCCATACTCGATGAAGGCCGCCTGCAGCGACGGCTCAACGCGCGTCACCTTGGCGAGATAGATATTCCCTCTCAGCTGCTTACGGTTGGAGCTTTCGAAATCGAATTCTTCAACGCGCGTTCCGTCGACGACCACCACACGCGTCTCTTCGGCGTGGGCTGCGTCGATCAACATATTCTTGGACATTAGGGTTATCTCCGCGGCGCGCGCTGGACGCGAGGTCCAGGGACAGCCGGCTGTTGGTGATACGGGCGCGCGCGCCGACCGGGAAAGCGCCGATGGCGTCTCCGGGGGCTTGAGGCCGATATTTGGCGTGAGCAGCGCTGCCCATCTTGTGTGTTCCTAGGCGCGCCGGGTGGCGCGGATCGGATAAAGCGTCGGTCGCCGAGGATCGGTCAGCTGACGCGGGCTTGGTTCGCGCGACCCTTCGCCCCGCATAGGGCGAGAGGTGGTTTGGCGCGCGGCGGGACATTGCAACAGTAGGCGACAAAAGGAAAGCCGAACCGGATGTGACACTCGCGCAAGACCTTGTTAACCGTTTGTCCACGCGCTTAACGCGTATATGGCTCTTTGATCGGTGATTTTCGAATCCCTTTCGGGGGACGAGGTCTGATGCGGGCTGGGGTAAGGGTTTTGGTGCGAAATCGGGGGCGCGTGGCGATGGCCGCAGCGCTGACGGTCGCAGTTGGCCTGGCCGCAGCCGTCGGGTCTCACGCCGCGAGTGCGCTCGGTGGCCTGCTGAAGGTTCGCCTTGGAGGCGACGCCCAACAGACCCGGCTCGTGATCGACCTGGACCAGGCGGCCAGTGGAAAGCTGATCTCCGATGGTGTGAGCGACGGCCATGCCGTTCTGTTGCTGCCTAACGTTTCCGCCGCGGGAGGGCTGCAGGGTTCTGGTCAGGGCCTGGTCAAAGCCTGGACGGTCGATCAGACGTCCGGTGGCGCGCAGCTGGACCTGGAGCTCGCGCCTGACGCCAAGATCAAAGGGCGCTTCCTGCTGCCACCGGCCGACGGTATCGACCACTATCGCTATGTCATCGATGTGGTCTCTCAACCGGGTATGGTGCGGATGACCAGCGCCAAGGCGCCCGCGATTGCTTTGGCCCTGAAGCTTCGGCCACAGATTCAGCCAGCGCACGTTATGCTTGCTCCTCTGAAGAAGGTTATCGTGATCGATCCGGGCCATGGCGGCCATGACCCTGGCGCACTCGGCGCGAAGGGCTACGAGAAGGACGTGAATCTTTCCGCCGCGCTGGCGTTAAAGGAGCGTCTGGAGCACTCCTCGCGCTATCGTGTCGTTCTCACTCGCTCTGACGACACGTACGTGCCCCTGGCGGACCGGGTGCGCATCGCCCAGAGAGCCGGCGCAGACCTCTTTATTTCGCTGCATTCCGACAGCGGTCCGGATACGAACCTGCGGGGGGCTTCGGTCTACACGCTGTCGGACAAGGCCTCGAACCGCGCAGCCCGTTTCGTGAAGCAGGACGACTGGTTCATGAAGGCCTCGCTCACCAGCGACCGCGGCGTGCAAGACATTCTCTTTGACCTCACTCAACGGGCTACAAAGAACCGCTCGGCCGCGTTCGCCCAGACCCTGGTCAGCCGCATCGAAGGCAAGGCCCCGATGCTTCGCCGCAGCCAGCGGGATGCTGGCTTCATGGTCCTGCTAGCGCCGGATGTGCCCGCGGTGCTCCTGGAGATGGGATTCGTTACTAATCCCGACGACGAGCGGTTTCTGCGCGACTCTGGAACGCGCACGCGTCTGATGAACGCCGTCGGAGATTCCATCGACGACTATTTCGCCCAGGCGACGCGGTTGGCGTCCCGCTAACGAGTGCCCATGGTCTAGCGGGCGTTGGCGCCGCATCCGAAGCCGTTTAGACCGACAGCCGAAGGGGCGGGGCGCCTCTGGAGGCCGTTAGTCCGTTGAATTCTCCCCGCGAGAAATGGGTCGCGATTGCCGGTGTCACCGTCCTGGGCCTCGTAGCTTTGGCGGGCTTTGCTGTGGCGATCTGGGCAGCGTGGCTTTTCCACGACATGCCAGACGCGGGAGATCTGGCCGACTATCACCCGCCGACGGCGACACGCGCCTATGCTTGGGACGGGACCCTGATCGGGGAGTTTTCCCGCGAACGGCGGATATTCGTCCCCTATGACAGCATCCCGCCACAGCTTGCTCAGGCCTTCTTGGCCGCCGAAGACCGCAATTTCTTCAAGCACTCCGGGCTCGACTACACCGGCATCATCCGCGCTAGCGCCAAGGATATCGTCAACCTGGCGCAGGGCCGCCGCCTGGAAAGCGGCTCCACGATCACGCAGCAGGTGGCCAAGAATATCCTGCTCACCAACGACGCCACCCTTGGCCGCAAGTTCAAGGAAGCGATGATCGCCCAGCAGTTGGAGGGCACGCTCTCCAAGGAACGAATCCTCGAACTCTATCTGAACGAAATCTGGCTGGGCTATCGGTCGTACGGCGTGGGCGCGGCCGCTTACAATTATTTCGGCAAGTCGATCACCGACCTCGACCTGGCCGAGTGCGCCTATCTCGCCTCGCTGCCGAAGGGGCCTGACAACTATCATCCGATCCGCCGTAGGACCCAGGCCATGCAGCGCCGCAATTGGGTGCTGGACCAGATGGTTGAGGCTGGGTGGGTGACACGCGCCCAAGCTGACGCGGCCAAGCGTGAGGACCTGAAGGTCCAACCGGAGCCAACACGGGCCAAATACCGCGACGCCGACTATTTTGTCGAAGAGGTCCGCCGTCGTGGACTGGCCACCCTCGGCCCCCGCCTGACAGAGGGCGGCTACTATATGCGCACCACACTCGACCCACGCTTGCAGAGTGCGGCTCGTACAGCCTTGATGGACGGGCTGGAGCGCTATGACCGTCGCCACGGTTGGCGCGGCGCCTGGGGCCATGTCACCACGCTAACGGGCTGGGAAGACGTCGCCAAACGATCCGCCAAGCCGGCTGAGCGGCGCACCTGGCTGCAAGCCGTGGTGACCGACGTCGCCGGGGGCTCTGTGCACGTGAAGACCCTTCAAGGTCTGGTTGGCCCACTAGTCGCAGACGACTTGGCTTGGGCACGCCGTGGCCGCGGTATCGGCGCTGGCGACCTGGTGTTTGTCGCGCCCGACGACAAAGGAGCCGGCTTCCTACTGAAGCAGGTCC
Organism: Alphaproteobacteria bacterium; assembly: GCA_043740635.1. GTDB lineage: Bacteria > Pseudomonadota > Alphaproteobacteria > Caulobacterales > Caulobacteraceae > Phenylobacterium. The sequence continues at coordinate 13,417 of JAYUBY010000358.1, read as the reverse complement.
CGGCGGTGAACGGCGCCCTGGTGGCCATGGATCCGGACTCCGGCCGCGTGTTGGCTATGGTCGGCGGCTACTCGTTCTCGCTGTCCAGCTTCAACCGTGCGACCCAGGCGTTCCGTCAGCCCGGTTCGGCCTTCAAACCGATCGTGTACGCGACCGCGCTAGAGAATGGCTACACCCCGGCCAGCGTGGTGATGGACGCCCCGATCAGTCTGCCAGGCGCGAACGGACAAGCCTGGACGCCTGAGAACTACGAGCACGAATACCGGGGGCCGCTGCAGCTGCGAAAAGGCCTGGAGTTGTCCCTCAACACCATGACCGTGCGCCTAGCCCAGGGCGTCGGTATGCCGAAGATCAGCGCCTCTGCGATTCGCCTGGGCGTGGTGACCAAGATGGAGAATGTGCTGGCTATGGCGCTGGGCGCCGGGGAAACAACCGTCTTCCGCCTAACCAGCGCCTACGCAGCTTTCGTCAACGGCGGCCGCAAGATCGAACCGCACCTCATCGAGCTGGTACAGGACCGCGAAGGCAAGACGATCTTCCGGGCCGACCAGCGCGACTGTGACCGGTGCACCGCAGGCTTCAACGGCGATGAGAGCCCGCGCATCCCGGTATCCGGAGCCCAGGTCTGGGACCCGATCACCGCCTATCAGATCACCTCAATGCTGCAGGGAGTGGTGCAGCGGGGTACAGGGGCCGCCGCCTCGGTGCTCGGCCGTCCCACTGGCGGCAAGACCGGCACCACCAGCGAATTCCGCTCGGCATGGTTCGTCGGCTTCACCCCACACATTGTCGTGGGCACCTACATTGGCTTCGACGACAACCGCAGTCTGGGTGAGGGCGAGCAAGGCGCTCGCGCCGCACTGCCGATTTTCATCGATTTCATGCAGCAGGCGAACAAGTATTACGCGCCTGACGACTTTAAGGCTCCACCCAACGCCAAGTTCGCCATGATCCGCGGCATTCGCGAGGCCTTCAGACCCGGCACCGAGCCGAGGGTCGCGGACATCGACGACACAGCGGCTGGCCCGCAGCCCTACGACACGGTCTTCAAGAACGGCGTCACCGGCGCACCGAACGCCGCGGCCGCCGTTGCACCGCCTCCACCACCCAAACCGCCTGCGAAGAAGGACGACGTGAACGGCTTGTACGAATAGCGCGCACAGCCTATCTGGCGCGCCCAACCCATCAGGAAATGTCACATGAGATTGGATGTCGAGGCCGCCAAGGCTGACATCGAGCAGTCGATCGAACTGCTCAGGAGGCGTCTTTGACTGGGCGCCAGCGCTCCGAAAACTCGACGAGCTGAACGCTCGGGTCGAGGACCCGACCCTTTGGGATGATGCCACCGCCGCCCAGGCCCTGATGCGTGAACGTACGCGCCTTGCGGGCCAGATCGAGGCGGTGAAGTCACTCGAACGCGACTTGGCCGACGCCCTCGGCTACGCCCAAATGGCGGACGAAGAGGGGGATGATGCGTCACTTCAGGAAGCCCGAGCTCAGCTTCGGTCGATCAAGGATCGGGGTGGTCGCGCTGAACTCGAAGCGCTGCTTTCCGGCGAGGCCGACGGCAACGACGCCTTCGTAGAAATTAACTCTGGCGCGGGTGGCACCGAGTCCTGCGATTGGGCGGGCATGCTGCTGAGGATGTACACCCGCTGGGCCAACGCCCACAGCATGGAGGTCGACTTTCTGGAAGAGACTTCCGGCGATCAGGCCGGGATCAAGTCGGCGACCCTGCAGATAAAGGGACCGAACGCTTACGGCTGGCTGAAAACCGAGGCGGGCGTTCACCGCCTGGTCCGGATTTCACCCTTCGACAGCGCCGCCAAGCGCCACACGAGCTTCGCCTCCATCTGGGTCTATCCGGTGGTCGACGACACCATCGTCATCGACATCAATCCGGCCGACGTGCGAACAGACACCTACCGCGCGTCAGGCTCCGGCGGTCAGCACATCAACAAAACCGACAGCGCCGTGCGGCTGACGCACATTCCGACCGGGATCGCGGTCGCATGCCAAGCTGGCCGCTCGCAGCACCAGAACCGCGACGAGGCTTGGAAAATGCTGCGCGCCCGCCTTTACGAAGCTGAGTTGCAAAGGCGGGAGGCGGCCCAGCAAGCGCTGGAAGACCAGAAGACCGACATCGGTTGGGGTCACCAGATCCGCAGCTACGTCTTGCAGCCCTATCAAATGGTCAAAGACCTACGCACCGACGTGGAGACTTCTGACACGCAAGGGGTCCTCGACGGTGACCTGGACGCCTTTATGGGCGCGGCGCTGGCGCAGCGCGTAGGTGTGACCCGCGAAAAAGCGGACAGCTAACGGGCTACTCGGCCGCTTCCGGCACTAAGCTCAATTGTTCGGGAACTGGGGGGACGAGCTTTATGCTACGTCCGACGAACTGGGCGCCAGAATCGATCGACAGCTGCAGATGGGTCAGGTCGCCATCGACCTTCGCGCTCGCGTAGAGCCTGATCGTCTTGGAGGTGATCGTGCCGACCACGCGACCGCGGATTTCGGCAGTTTCTGCGGTTATCGCGCCCTCAACCTGACCGGTTTCACCGACCGAAAGGTGCCCGACCTTCAGGTCTCCACGCACGGCGCCATCGAGCTGCACATCGCCGTCGCTGGAGAGATCGCCCTCAAGGCTGACGTTTTCTGCAATCAGCGAGCACGGGATCGGCTTTCGCGGTGGGGTCTCAAGGCCTTCAGGACGCGTGCTGGTGGAGACGGACTTATTCGGCTTGCTGAACATAGGCGCCTGCCTTGACGAAACGATCCGGATTTTGTGCGCGGCCATTGAGCCACACTTCGTAGTGCAAATGCGTGCCGGTGGATCGACCAGTCGAGCCCATGCCTCCCAGCCGCTGGCCAACGGAGACCTGCTGGCCAACCGAGACAGAAATCGAGGCGAGGTGGGCGTAGCGAGTTTTGAAGCCTCGGCCGTGGTCGATTTCTACGGTATTGCCATAGCCCGAGCGCACGCCCGTGTAGGACACGACGCCAGGCGCTGTCGCATGGATCGGCGTCATCCGCCCACCAGAGAAATCCAGGCCAGAATGGAAGGCCGGATGGCTCGTGAATGGATCGTAGCGGACGCCGAAGCCGCTGGACCGGTCGACGCCGGTCGCCGGCTGGGCAAACGGCAGGCTTTTGGCGGCCAGTTCGAGAGCGTGCGCCTCGCCCATGTCTGACGCGGCATGTTGGATGCGGTCGGCGAATGCTTCGTCCACGTCCAACACGGCGGCCAGCGCACGCGGATCTTTGGACTCGATCAAAGGGCCCCCCAGCGATCCGCCCTTGGGCATATATGAAGCAGGCGTCAGGCCGGCCAGCCGGAAGGCCAGCCGCAGCCGGTCGGCCCGGCTTTTGGCGAACGTGTCGGCGACGTCCAAAATCTGTTCCTGGCTCACGCGAACAGTTTCGACGATGCGCTCTGGGCTCTGGTCCTTTGACGCAAAGGCCTTGTTGATCACCGGCGTCAGCGCCGCGGCAACCCCCGGGGTGCCTTTCATGTCGGTGAGCAGCATGGCCAGGGCCGCGTGACGTTTTTCGATCGTGGCAACGAGCGCCGTGCCTGAACCGCCGCCCGCGTTAAGTTCAGCGACGGCGGAGTTCAATCTCGCCTGGCGATCGGCGATCCAGCGTTCGTATTTGGCCTGGGTTCGGGCGATCTCACGATCGGTTGACGAAGCCGACATCATGTTGACCAGCATGGCGGCGCTGCAAACGCCCATCCAGACAGCTGCAACAGAAATGCACGCTGCGGCGATCATTTGGGATCTTGGCGTGAGTACGTAGCCCTTCATCTCACCGCCCGAGCGGACGTAGAGATGGCGTTCCGGAAATAGCTCGATCAGCGAGCGGCGGAGGCGCGCGATTCGTGTCATTCGGTCGCTGAAGTCCCCAACCCCATGGAACTTCGGCGATATGCGACGAGAAATTCCGGGTGCGCAAGACGCTTAAAACGAGGAAGTGGCGCAAGCCTAAGGCCCGCGAGTCTCGAGGCGGTTGGTTAGCAGAAGTTGAACGGCGATACCAATTCAGTCCAGACCGGCGAAACGCCCCCGCACACAGAGGCTTTCGACCACGCTTTCGAAGCAACATTGCCTAATTAGGCCCCGCCGCATGTAACTTCTGGCTATGTCAGAGCGCGTTGACGGCATCCAGAACTGCCTGGGCGTGGCCGGCCACCTTCACCTTGCGCCAAATGCGCTTGATCAAACCGTCCTGGATCAGGAACGTTGAGCGGTCGATGCCCATGTATTCGCGGCCGTAGAGCTTCTTTTCGACCCAGCTCTCGAAGGCCTCAATCGCCTTCGCTTCGGGGTCGGCGCCCAACGGAATTGAGAGACCGTACTTGGCGGCGAATTTCTCGTGGCTTTTTACACTGTCTTTGGAGATGCCGACGACCGCGGCGCCGGCTTTGGCGAATTGTGGCGCCAGGGCGCTGAAGTCTTTGGCTTCGCTCGTGCAGCCGGGAGTGTCGTCCTTTGGGTAGAAGTAGAGCACCAGCGTCTTGCCCTTGAAGTCCGACGATCGGATCGGGCCCGTTGCACATTCCAGTTCGAAGTTCGGCGCCGTGGCGCCTTCGCTCACCTTTGCCATCGCGTTTCCCCTCAGACCGGTTTCACCAGGACAATCTTCTTCTTTCCGGCGGCTAGCTTGACAACGCCGTCAACCAAGTCCGACGCCGTCACCATCCGGTTAGCGTCGGGTTCGGCCTTGTCATTGACCCGCAGTCCGCCACCCTGGGCAAGCCTACGGGCCTCGCCACGCGAGCCCGCCAGACCGGCCGCCTCCGTCAAGGCAGCCAACATGATACCGGCTTCCAGTTCGCCAGCCGGGATTTCATGGGTCGGCAGGTCATCGGATAGCTTGCCGTGCACGAAGGCCGCATTTGCTGCCGCGGCCGCCTTGGCTGCTTCCTCCGCCCCATGCAGGAGGGTCGTAGCAGCGCTGGCTAGCACCTTCTTGGCCTCGTTAATCTCCGCGCCCGGCAGCATCTCAAGACGTGCGATCTCTTCCAGCGGCAAGTCGGTGAACAGCCGCATGAACCGGCCGACATCAGCGTCCTCGGTATTCCGCCAGAACTGCCAGTAGTCGTAGGGGCTACGCAGGTCGGCATTCAGCCACACCGCGCCCTGAGCGGTCTTGCCCATCTTGGCGCCGGAGGCCGTAGCCAAGAGCGGCGTGGTCAGCCCGAACGCCGGCTTCTGATCGACTCGTCGGATCAGCTCCACGCCATTGACGATGTTGCCCCATTGATCCGAGCCGCCCATTTGCAGCACGCAGCCATAGCGTCGGTTCAGCTCCAGGAAGTCTGTCGCCTGCATCAGCATGTAGTTGAATTCGATGAAGGTCAGGGGCTGCTCGCGTTCTAGCCGCAGCTTCACAGAATCGAACGCCAGCATGCGGTTGATCGTGAAGTGGACGCCGTATTCCCGCAGGAAGTCGATGTAGCCGAGCTTCGACAGCCACTCGTCATTGTCCACCATAATGGCGTCAGTCGGACCATTTCCGAAGGTCAGAAATTTCTCGAACACGGCGCGGATCGAGGTGATGTTGGCTTGGATATCAGCGTCAGAAAGGAGTTTGCGGCTCTCGTCCTTGCCAGACGGGTCGCCGACCTTGGTGGTCCCGCCGCCCATGACGACGATCGGCCTATGTCCGGCCTGCTGCAGGCGACGGAGCATCATGATCTGGATGAGCGAGCCGACGTGCAGCGAAGACGCGGTCGCGTCGAAACCGATGTAGGCGGCGATCGCGCCCGATGCCGAAGCGGCGTCCAGCTCCTCCGGATGGGTGATCTGGTGGAGATAGCCGCCCGCTTGCAGCACCTGAAGGAATTTCGACTTGAAGGCGGCGTCAATCATTCGGGGATTCTCTAGGAACGAGCCGGTGGGCTCTAGCACGGCCTCGTTGGGCGTATCGAGGGACATCGCAGGACTCCAGTTGAAGGAGGCCGGCGCTGAGGGAGATGTTCAGTCGATGCGCCGGCCAGGTGGGGCAGGCGCACGGGATCGGCGGCCTGCGTCTAGGGCAGGCGGTAATAGCGGCCAGTGAGGGCGGCTTTGCCGAACATGGCGGCTGACTAGGCGCGCGGGGCATGGCAGTCAAGCCGCATGCGTGTGCTCGGATTCATGACCGGAACCTCCCTCGACGCCGTCGACATGGCGATATTGGAGACCGATGGCGAAACGATCTCCACCTTTGGGCCGGCTGGGGAACGCAAGCTCTCCGACCCTACAAGGGACCTTATGCTGAAGGCCACGCAGGAGGCCTTGGCGTGGTCACGCGACACGCCGCCACCCGCGATCTTCGCTGAGGCCGCCCGGGCGGGTGCTGAGGAACACTTCGCCGCCGCCGAGGAATTCCTCGCCGCTAATGGCCTCAAATGGCCCGACATCGACCTGATCGGCATGCACGGCCAGACGGTCCTGCACGAGCGACCGCTGAAAGGTCGGGTTGGACGAACGGTGCAGCTTGGCGACGCTGAGTTGCTGGCCCAAAAGACTGGGGTGCCGGTGGCGTATGATTTCCGCAACGCTGACGTTTCCGCGGGCGGCGAGGGCGCGCCGTTAGCTCCGATCTATCATCTGGCGAGGGCTCGAGCCTCCGGCCTCGAGGCTCCGCTGGCGGTGCTGAACATCGGCGGCGTCGCAAACGTCACCTTCTGGTCCGGCGGCGACGAGATTGCAGCCTTCGATACTGGCCCCGGCAACGGCATGCTCGACCTTATGGTGCAGGCCAGGGGCGCGGGACGTTTCGACGATCAAGGACGTTACGCGAGCGTCGGCCGGGTCAACACCGGTGTGCTGTCGGGTTTGCTTGGCCATCCGTATTTTCGCGCCCCGCCGCCAAAGTCGCTTGACCGGTTTGACTTCTCCCTCGAGCCACTGGAGCCGCTGGAACTTGAGGACGCTGCGGCTACGCTCGTTGCCTTCACCGCCGAAGCCGTGCGCCTGGGCATCGACTTGATGGGTCATGCGCCAACAGAGGTTGTTGTGGCAGGCGGTGGCCGTTGCAACCCTGAGATCATGAAGGCGCTGGCTGAACGTTTGCCGATGCCAGTGAGGACAGCCGAGGACCACGGCTGGCGGGGCGACTCCATCGAGGCAGAAGCGTTCGCCTACCTCGCCGCCCGGACCGCCCGCGGCTTGCCAATCAGTTTTCCGAAAACCACCGGCGTTGCGACGCCCATGACCGGTGGAAGGATCTTCAAACCCTAGCTGGGTTGCGTCCGAAGCGCAGGCGCGCGAGCGTTGCTCCAGGCATGAGATAGGGGGTTCGGATGGTGCGTTGGTTGAGCGGTTGGGCGGTGCGGCGGTGCGGCTTGCGGCGTTAGCGCTCCTAGGCTTGTCGGCGACCGAGGCGCATGCGGCGGGGCCGACCGTCATCGTGAGCTTTCCGGCGGCGATGGAGACCAAGCCCTTGGATGGCCGCGTCATCTTGCTGTCCTCGACCAATCCGAACAGCGAGCCGCGCACCCAGATCTCCGGCGAGAGTGCACTCGTCTCGCCCTTCGTCTTCGGCCAAAACGCCTATGGCTTGAAACCGGGACAGGCCGTGCCAGTCGGCCCGCAGGCCTTCGGCTGGCCGGTGCGCTCGCTCTCCGGGCTGAAAGCTGGCGACTACACCATCCAGGCGGTGCTGAACCGCTACGAGACCTTCCATCGCGGCGATGGCGCGGTCCTCAAGCTTCCGCCGGACAAGGGCGAAGGCCAGCAGTGGGCCGAGAAGCCTGGCAATCTCTATTCGACGCCGATCAAGGTTCACATCGACCCGGCGCATCCGAGACCGATTGCGCTCAGCCTCGCCAACAAGATCGTCCCGATCGCCGACAAGCCGGACTCCCCTTACATCAAGCATATCCGCATCAAGAGCGAGAGCCTGTCGAAGTTCTGGGGCCGGCCTGTCTATCTGCGGGCCCATGTGCTGCTGCCGGAGGGCTTCGACGCCCACCCGAACGCGCACTATCCCCTAATGGTTTTCCATGGGCACTTTGCAAACGACATCGGGAACTTCCGCACAACGCCGCCGGACCCGAACCTGAAGCCGGATTATTCTGAGCGCTTCCACCTGGCCGGCTGCAACCGCATCCAGCAGCAAGAGGCCTATGACTTCTACAAGCGGTGGACCTCGAAGGATTTTCCGCGGTTCCTGGTCGTCGAATTCGACCACGCTAACCCCTACTACGACGACAGTTACGCCGTGAATTCCGAGAACCCTGGTCCCTATGGAGACGCGGTGAACTACGAGCTGATCCCGGCGGTGGAGAAGCAGTTCCGCGGAATTGGCCAGGGGTGGGCCCGCTTCACTTACGGCGGCTCGACCGGCGGCTGGGAGGCAATGGCCACCCAGGTCTTCTACCCAGACCTCTACAACGGCGCCTTCGTGGCTTGCCCCGACCCGATCGACTTCCGCGCCTACACGGTGATCAACCTATACAAGGACAAGAATGCCTATGAGCTGAAGGGTGCCGCGGCAAATGAAGAACGGCCGGCCAGCCGCAACTATCTGGGTGAAGTCTTCCAGACCCAGCGCGACGCCAATCACCTTGAGCTGGCGCTGGGCGACCACAGCCGGTCAGGCGGTCAATACGACATCTGGCAAGCGGTCTTTGGCCCCAAGGGCGCTGATGGCTATCCGCAACCGATCTGGGACGAGGTGACCGGCGACATTGATCCTAAGGTTGCCGCCTATTGGCGCGAGCATGCCGACCTGGCCTATATTGTCCAGCGGGATTGGAAGACGCTTGGGCCGAAACTTGCCGGCAAGCTCCACATTTATGTGGGCCGGGGCGACACTTACTTCCTCAACAACGCCGTATACTTTGCGGAGGACACCCTGCAGAGCCTGAAGGATCCCATCTGGGGCGGCGAAGTGGCTTATGGGGCCAAAGACGAGCATTGCTGGAACGGTGACCCGACGCTGCCGAACGCCTATGGGCGGCTGCACTACAATTTTATGTATCTGCCGGAGATAATGGACAGAATCGCCAAAACCGCCCCGGTTGGCGCGGATTTTACGAGCTGGCGATACTAGGCAAGCGGTAGGTTATCGATCAGGCGGGTGGCGCCTAGCCGAGCCGCGGTGGAGATTAAGGCTGGACCGTTGACCGTCTGAAGCTCCTGCAGCGTCATTGCATCGGCGACGCTGACGTAGTCGAGGCTGAAGGCGGGCTCCGCCTCAAGTATCCGCCTGGCCTCTCGTCGAAGGGCCTCGGCATCACGCTCTCCGGTCTCGTATTTCTCCTTCGCAGCACTCAAGGCGCGATAGATTACCGGAGCGACGGCGCGCTGAGCGGGCGTCAGGTAGCTGTTGCGGCTGGACTGCGCCAAGCCGTCGGCCTCGCGAATTGTCGGCGCCACGATCACTTCGACCGGCATGTTGAGGTCGAACACCAGCTTCTTGATCACCACGCTCTGCTGGGCGTCCTTCTGACCAAAGTAGGCCCTGGTCGGCTGGATGATGTTGAAGAGTTTGGCAACGACGGTTGCGACGCCCGCGAAATGTCCGGGACGCACCGTTCCTTCTAGTACGTCCGTCACTCGGCCGACTTCGATGCGGATGTCGAAGCCCGGCGGGTACATCTCTGCGGCGTCGGGAACGAAGACGACGCCGACCCCGGCAGCCTCCAGAAGGTTGAGGTCGCGCGGCAGGTCGCGCGGATAGCGGCTGAGGTCCTCGCTCGGTCCGAACTGGGTCGGGTTGACGAAAATGCTGGCGGCGACCGTGGCGCAGTCCGTTTTGGCGCGCGCGACGAGGCTGAGATGGCCTTCATGCAGAAAGCCCATGGTCGGCACAAGCCCGAGCTCACCGAGGCTGGCGCGCGCAGCACGCATCTCGGCGACGGTGTGAAGAACGCGCATCGTTGAGGCTAGGCGAGGGCGCGAGCGAGTTCGTCAGCGTCCATGTGCGCGCTTTGCGCATCGGTCGGGAAGACGCCGGCCTGCACGTCGCTTGCGAAGGCGCGGACCGCCGACTCCATGGCCGCGCCGATCTCCGCATAGCGCTTGGCGTGGCGCGGGGAGCTTTCGAACAATCCCAGGATGTCATGCCAGACCTGCACCTGACCGTCACAACCCGCGCCAGCCCCAATGCCAATGGTTGGAACCCGCAGCTGCTTTGAGATGGCCTCAGCCAGGGGCGCTGGAACCAGCTCGAGCACCACAGCAAAGGCGCCGGCCGCCTCGAGCGCCAGCGCGTCTTCCACCAGCCGCTTGGCGCAATCGGCCTCTTTGGCTTGGACGCGCACGCCCAACTGATGCTGTGACTGCGGGGTGAAGCCAAGATGACCCATCACGGGGACGCCGAATTGCACAAGGTGTTGGACGATCGGCGCGACGTGGCGGCCGCCCTCCAGCTTCACGGCTTGGACGCCGGCTTCCTGCATCAGCCGCTTGGCCGACGCGATGGCGTCCATATTGGTTGTATAAGTGAGGAAGGGCAGATCACCGACGACAAGCGCAGTTTCAGAGCCGCGTACGACAGCGCTGGCATGTCGAACCATGTCGTCGAGTGTTACCGGGAGGGTGCTGTCGTGGCCCTGGGTCACCATGCCCAGCGAGTCGCCGACTAGGAGTAGGGGCACACCAGCCCGGTCGGCGATACGGGCTGACGCGTAGTCGTATGCCGTCAGCATGGGAATCCGTCGTCCGGCCTTCTTCATCCGCCGGATGTCGAGGAGGGTGGTCCGCATGGGATACTCCAACGCTTCCGCCAACCTCGCCTCTGCTCAGTCAGCGCTTTGGGCCGCTAGTCCTTCGCGCGTTCCTGGTAGGATCCATCTTCGGTCAGAATCACTACGCGGGTGCCTGCGGCGATGTAGGGCGGCACCATGATCCGCGCACCGTTCGAAAGTGTGGCAGGCTTGTAGGAGGACGATGCCGTCTGGTTCTTCACCGCCGGCTCGGTGTCCGTGATCTCGAAGGTCACTGTGCGCGGCAGTTCAAGAGCGATCGGGACGCCGTCGTGGGTGGAGAGAGTCACGGTCATGCCGTCCAGCAGCCAAGGCGCGCTGTCTCCGACCACTTCCTTGGAACAGACGACCTGGTCGTAGTTCTCGGGGTTCATGAAGTGATAGCCTTCGCCATCCTCGTAGAGGAAGGTGAAGTTGCGATCGTCCACGAAGGCGCGCTCAACCTGCTCAGTCGTCCGCCAACGCTCAGATACCTTCACCCCATCGGAGATGCGGCGCATGTTGAGCTGGGTCACCGGCGTGCCTTTGCCGGGGTGAATGTTCTCGGCGGTGAGTACGACGTAGAGCTTGCCCTCCATGTCGACGACGGCGCCCCTGCGGAGCGAGCTGGCGGCTACTTTCAAATCCGATCTTCCCTAGGTTCGGCGGCGGCAGGACGAACCCCGCACGATTCCGCTGATGAATTTCTTGTCGCGCCCCTATAGCGATTGGCGCCGAATTCACCAGCCCCTAGCCGGTCGCACCCTTGCCTGATCAAACCTCATCTCCCTGGTGGACGCCCGACAAGCATGCTGATCGCCGGCCGTTCCTCATGGCTCGCAACCGGATCACGACGGCCGTGCGTGCGTGGTTTGAAACCCGTGCATTCGTTGAGGTCGAGACGCCGGCCCTGCAGGTATCGCCGGGAAACGAGGCCCACCTGCACGCCTTCGCCACAGAGGCGCTCGATTTGGCGGGAGGTCGCGCGCCGCTTTATTTGCGCACCTCTCCCGAGTTTGCCGCCAAGAAGCTTCTGGCGGCCGGCGAGGTGCGAACCTTCGAACTCGCCCGGGTCTGGCGAAACCGCGAACGTGGTCCGCTCCACCATCCGGAGTTCACGCTCGTGGAATGGTACCGGGTCGGGGAGTCCTACGAGACCTTGATGGCGGATTGCAGGAGCCTCGTGGCGCTTGCGGCTGAGGCGGTGGGAACCAGGACCCTTAGCTTCCGTGGCGCTTCGATCGACCCGCTCGCTGACCCGGAACGCTTGACCCTGGCCGAAGCCTTCGATCGCTACTCAAGCATTGACCTGCTGGCGACCGTCCAAGCGGACGGCGCTACGGACCGCGAAGCCCTTGCGATCGCTGCCCGAGCCCAGGGTATTCGTATCGCTCTGGACGATACCTGGGCTGATGTCTTTAGTCGGGTGCTTGTCGAGAAGATCGAGCCGAATCTGGGGCGCGATCGGGCGACCATTCTCTGCGAGTACCCGATAAGCGAAGCTGCACTCGCCCGGCCAAAGGCCGGCGATCCGCGTGTCGCTGAACGGTTCGAACTCTATGCGTGCGGTGTTGAGCTCGCGAACTGCTTCGGTGAGCTCACCGATGCTCATGAACAGCGCCATCGTTTCGAGACCGAGATGGCGGAAAAAGCGCGAGTCTACGGCGAGCGCTATCCTATCGACGAAGATTTTCTAGCGGCGCTCGCAACCATGCCTGAGGCCAGCGGCGGCGCCCTGGGGCTCGACCGCTTGGTCATGCTGGCCACCGGCGCGAGCCGGATCGAGCAGGTTCTATGGGCGCCGGTCGCCGAAGGCTGATCGCCCCGTCATCCTCGCCTTGACGGGTTTCGGCGGGAGCGCCATGTGCGGCACCGACAAAAGGTCAGATGCGCCATGGATCCGTTCCCCGATGACATCTTCACCGAACCGGAGGACGTGGATTCAGACACGCTCGCCAACCTTGGGCCCCTGCGTCGACTGGCGGGCGTCTGGCAGGGAACGAAGGGGATTGACCTCAATCCCAAGGCGGATGGGCCGGAGCAGCGTACATTTGTCGAGCGGATCGAGGCTCAGCCCATCGATCCGCAAGCCAACGGCCCCCAGCTCTTCTACGGCCTGCGCTACCACATTCACATCAACGCCCCGCCCGAGGAGATCACCTTCCACGACCAAGTGGGCTACTGGCTCTGGGAACCAGCTACCGGACTGATCATGCAGACCCTTGCCATTCCGCGGGGCCAGTCGCTGCTCGCCGGAGGTCAAGCCAAGCCCGACGGCTCGGGACTGGTGGTCAGCGCGCGCCGCGGCGAGACGGAATACGGCATCACTTCCACAACATTCCTCGAATACGCCTTTCGCACGGATGCCTATCAGTTGGATGTCACCTTCAACGCGGACGGCTCGTGGAGCTATGTATCCGATACGACGTTGGTGGTGCGGGGTCGTCCAGAGCCCTTCCTGCATCGTGACCGGAACACTCTGACAAAGGTCGCTGAGCCGACGCCAAATCCGCTGTTTATGGTCGCCAAGACCTAATTCAGGGCAGCGGAACAGACCCGTTTTTTGACGGAGCGGGCGGGGCGGCCCATAAGCCCGCGCGATGAACATGAAAACCCTTCGCACTGCACGGGACCTGGTCGACGCGGGCCTGGCGTCAGCTGAACGCTTGCCCGCGCTGGAACGCGTGGCGGCCCAGTATGCGGTGACGATCACGCCCGCCATGGCTGAGCTGA
>JAYUBY010000357.1:0-5371 GCA_043740635.1 Alphaproteobacteria bacterium | reverse complement strand
CGGGCGTCCGGGACATTAGCTCCCGAGACCCGTCCTCACCGCAGCAGGTTAAAGAACCGATGGGGCTGAAGGTTCAATACCCAGGTCCACGGCTTGAAGATCGAGGCGCCCTTCGACCAGGAGAGCAGGATGATCTGAGCCTTGCCTTCCAGGTTCTCCGCGGGAACGAAGCCCACGCCGCCGGCCTCGGGCGAGACCCGGCTGTCGGAGGAGTTGTCGCGGTTGTCGCCCATCATGAAATAGTGGCCTTCTGGGACCAGGAACTCGGCGGTGTTGTCCAGGTCGCCGTCGATCTGACAATCATTGACGACGAATTCGCGACCGCCCGGCAGCGTCTCTCGGTAACGCGGAACGTTGGCAGCACCGAAAGCACATGAAGCGGGGCCGAGCCCCGCCGGGTTGGTCTGGACCGCCTTTCCATTCAGATAGAGGACGTTTTGCTTCATCTGGATGCGGTCGCCCGGCAGGCCGATGATGCGCTTGATGTAGTCGACGTGCGGATCGTGCGGCAGGGCGAAGACCACGATGTCGCCGCGGTGCGCCTTCTGCTCGGCTATCCGGCCGGGGAACAGCGACGGGGCGAAGGGGATCGAGTACTTCGAATAGCCGTAGGTCCACTTGGACACGATAATGTAGTCGCCCTCGTAGAGGTTGGGCTCCATCGAGGCGGACGGGATCGTGTAGGGCTGGAAGAACAGGACGCGCAGGAAAAGCGCGATCCCCAGGGCGCAGACGATCGTCTTCACGATCTCGACGATCTCGGCCATCGCGCCGGGCTTTTGCGGCGCGGAAGCCTGGGTGGTGTCATTCATGGAGCGTCCTTGAGATGCCCGCCAAAATGTCGGGCCGTAAGATGCGCGTTGCGCCATGCGAGCAAGACTTGGGTCCCAAATCTTGCCCGGACAATCAAGGATCGTGTCCGGACAATCCGCTTCTCTTAAGGCCCGCCGCCGAGGGCGCCTTAAGTCTCGATGCCCGGGCCGACCTTCCCGTCATCTCAATAACTCTGTGAGGAATGGCGGTTTGGTGCGTGAAACCTGCGGGCCCATATGGTCAAGCTCGGATCCAACTGGGGGCGCAATGGTAACATTCACGAGCGGCTTTTTGCGTACCTACGCCGACGCATGGCGGTTCCTGGCGGCCCTGCCTTTTTTGGGCGTGGCGATCGTCGGCGTCGAAGGATTGCAGCACTTCGTCGAGCAACGCCTTTGGTGTCCCGGACATCGGGGGAATTTGGACCAACGCTTCCTACACGCGACTGGAGCGCCCGAAAGAATTCGATCGCCTGGTGATCTCGCCGGAAGAGGCCCGCAAGGCTTAGGCCGTGTACGCGGCCTTCGGTGGTTTCGACCCCAAAAACATCGACCCCCTCGGCCAGAAAGACTCAGAAGCCTGGGATGTCGGTGACGGTCTCGCCCGTATCCGCGGCGAAATCCGCACGTCTTTTATTATCGACATTCCGGACGGGCGTCTGCCGTTTAGCGCTGACGCCATAAAGCGCTTCCACTTCGACGATCCGTCCTGGCAGCGAGGTTACGACAACCCTGAGGCGCGCACCGTAACGGAACGTTGCGTGGCTTCCGAGGGCGGGTATCCACCCCAACTGAACAGTCCCGACGGCAATTTCATGCAGATTGTGCAGACAGCCGATCATGTGGCGATGTTGATCGAGAAATATCACGACGTGCACATCGTGCGGATGGGCGACGCGATCGGGCGTTGGGAAGGCGAGACCCTGGTTATCGAAAACAGCAACTTCTGCGCTGCGGGCCTGTCGCGGCATGGCCGGTTAAAGCTCTCTATGGAAGCGACGGTAGTGGAGAGGTTCACCCGGACCAACCCGAACGATCTGCTCTATGAGTTCAAGGTCACCGACCCGACGATCTACACGCAGCCCTGGCGCGCCGAGATGCCGTTCAAAACGAGCAAGGGCCCGATCTGCGAGTACACCCGCCACGAGGGCAACTACGGGCTCACCAACATGCTGGCGGGCGATCAGCGTCTGGAAGGCAAGACAATCGACGGCGTCGCAAAGGGCAACTAGGCATCTCCGCGTCGCGAATTACCGGCCGTCGTTTGCAATGGGCCAGCCCACATGAACTCCCCTTTGGGGGATGGCGGATATAGCATAGCGCCAGCCCGAGCCTTCAGCGTCCCTCCAGGGCGTTCGCATCGGCCCGGCGCGCGGCCGCCAGGATGTCCGATAGCCCATAGTTGCCCTCATGGCAGGCAAACTCGAAGATGGGGCCGTTATCTGCGTTCAGCGGCATCTGGGCGCGCCAGGTACTTGAGTAGGTGGCGGGATCGTCGACCTCGAACTCGTAGAGGATTTGGCCGACCGAGACGCGTGTGAAGCGCTCGATGACCCTGGCGTCCGGCGATTTCAAGATCAGGCCGTGGAACTGCTCCTGCGGGTGGTAGTTCGTGGTCTCCACCACCAGGGTTGCACCCTGCCAGCGACCGATGCTGTCACCCATCCACAGGCGGATGTTGAGCGGCGGGTGGTGTCCGTTCAGGCGTACAATGCGGAGGTCGTGGTTCATCTCTGAAAGGATGGCGACCTCGGTGCGGGTCTGAATGATCTGTTTCACCGCCGCGACCGCGGGCGGGATCATCGGCGGACTGGAGGATCCGAAGCCACCGATTAGGCAGCGGTCGCTCAGCGTGCGGTTCTCCGGCCCGTCCGCGACGGTAAGCTGGGCGGCGGAGTCGAGCGCCTGGAACCGCGCAAGGGCCTCAGGCCGGTAGGGCAGCCGCCCGTCGGCTGGGCTGACGATGAAGGAGGTGCGCAGCCGCCCGGCGATACGTGCCATGCCGAGCGCCGGATGCCACTCGGAGGCGCCTTGCCCTAGTCCGGCGGCCTCTGATTTAGCTTGGGCTTCGCTGTTCTTCTTTTCAAACGCGTCATCCTCCGTGCGGGTGGCGAAGGTCAGCGGAACTCCGGCGGGACGCTCCAGCCGGGTCAGCGAGGCGTTGGTCCAGAATCCCTGCAAGTCCGGCTGGCCGAAGGCGGTGCGCGGGGCGTGATACTGGCCGGCGTAAGCCGGCCGTCCGACCTCGGCGCCGAGCGCGATCAGCACGCCGATCACGATGGTGCTGATCTCTCTCAGGAGCTCGCGCGAGCTGTGCCAGCGTTTGGGTTTGTTGATGTCCATACCGCCCCCAGCGGTTCACTGGCGGTGACGGTATGCGGACTCTCCAAAGGTGCGCAATGCGGTCGATTCTCCCCGCTGGGTCAGAGCCGGAAACTCACCGTCGGCGGGCTCTGCTGCCACCACGCCGGAATCCGACATTCCCAATAGCGGCGTTGAGTCCGAAGGCGATGTAAGTGGGGGAGCTGGCAGACTCCGACCCGTTCCTAATCTCCCTCCCATGCCGTCCGAGTTGAGCGCGCGTGCTGATAACCAAACTCAATCCGATTGTGGACATAGTCGACGATCGCCTGCACCCGCGCCCAGCCCGCTGGAACGCCCCCGAACAGCGACCAAGCCAGCTCGCACATCACATCGGTCTCGCAGTAGCGGCTGCCGAGCAAGAACGAGAGCGCCTCAGGCGGCAGGTCGCCCACCGGCACCTGGCGCGCTGCCCAGTTCTGGACGTCCGGCGCGCCGCTGCCGGCGATGAGAAAGTCCGACGTAAAGACGTTTAGTCCCGCCGGTGCGACCAGCCGCGTCACTCGGTTTGCGAACTCATCAACTTGCTCCCAGGTCGGGACGCCACGGCTAACCTGCGCCTGATCCGAGGTGATCAGGTCACCGCGCCGCTCGGCGCAGACGCTGAGTTTCAACAGCATTGGTGTGGGATTTGGACAGCTAAACGCAATGCGGTAACCGGCTCGGATCTTCATGACCTATCTCATCGAGGCTCCTGAGACACGCCTTGCGCCCCGGTCGGCCGAGAACCCGCTGACGCGCAACACGTTCCCAATCGAGGCCGGACTATCGACGACAATGACGCCGAGCAGACCGCACACGACTAGTCGTTTGCCCTGTCACGGCCCGCGATCTATCGCATCCGCCTCGGCCGAGAGGCGGTCACAGGTCGCGAAGTCTCTGCGTTTAAACGCAGCCGCGGCAGCCTTGCGCAGTAAGGTGAGCGCCGCGACCGGTTGCCGCCCGCGAAGCGCGGCGGCCCAGCGCTCGGCGGTCTCGGCATCTACCTTAACCTCATCCGGGCGGGCGAGGATCAGCCGCGCTGCTTCGCCCAAGGCTGGCCAGTCCATCAGAAACCGAAGTGCGCGGTCGAAATCCCCGTGGCCCGCCGCATAGACGAAGGCCCGCTGCTCAGCTTCGACATCGTCGAAGTCCGCCAGCCGCTTCGCGAAATCCCGCGCGCGGGACGCCGACAGCGTTCGCTCGAAGGACGCCCAACGCGCCGCCTGCGCCTCGCCCCCACGTCCTGAGCGTTCGAGCGTCTCAATCCACGCAGTCTCCCATTCGAAATCGAGCTCTTCAGCCATGCCGCGGCCCGCCGTCCAGAGACCGTTTCGGCCCTGAACCGGCCGCGAGGCTTCCAACAAAGCTGTGGCCTCGGCCACGCGCGCCGCCGATAGCAGGCGCCGCGCCACCTCCGCAGCTACGGAAGGGTCCAGAAGTTCCTGATGCGAAAAGGTCGACTGGTATGCCCCAGGGTCGCCGGCGGCGTCGGCCAGCTGCCGGACCAGCGTCCCCCAGCCCACCACCGCCCCGCGCCGTTCGCTCAGACGCCGCAGGGCCGCCTCGGCCAGGGCGGACGGCGCCTGAACCAAGACGGCGGGCAACCACGCGGCCCACAGCGAAGGCGATTGGGCGATGGCGTTCACCAGGCGCTCGGCCGCCATCCCGGCGTCGATCTGCGCCAGGAGCTGCCCAAGGTCCTGGGCCGCGCGTTCGAATATGTCGGCCAGGCTGCCATCCTTATCACGCATGCGTCCACTGACCCGGCGGGCCACGCCCATGAAAATCCACAGCCGGTTTAGCGCCGCGGCGCGGTCCAGCGCCGCCAGCCGCCCAACAATCAGCCCGCGCAAGCCGTCAAGGTCGCGGACAAAAGCTGGCCGCTGGCGCCAGGAGACCTTGCCCCGGCTGGTCTCCAGCGACGCAAGGCGCTTGTCGATCTCGAGCGCCAGGTGATCGGCGCCCTGTTCGGCTGCCAGCTCCATGCGCAGGCGCCTTTTCAGCTCCGGCCGCGTCGCTGCGGCGTCCGCCAGGATTTCGGCCAGGCGCTCCACGCCCAAGGCCGCCAGGTTCTCCGACGTAACCTTCTTCAGGCTGGCTGGGGTAGGACGCTTCATGAGCCTCAACGCGATCGTGGACAGGACGAACGCCTAGACCCATCGGACGTTCACGGCCACCGGCGCCCGCCGGCGCAGCCAGAAGCGGCCACGCGCGAT
>JAYUBY010000356.1:0-2298 GCA_043740635.1 Alphaproteobacteria bacterium | reverse complement strand
GCGTCTAATCAGGAGCTCTCCGAAGCGCGCGCCGCCGAGGTGGTGACGAAGCTCACCGCTCGCGGAATTCCCGCCGCTAGGCTGAGCGCCACAGGCCTGGGTGAAAGCCAGCCCGTGGCCAGCAACGACGAGGAGGCCGGCCGGCGGCAGAACCGTCGGGTTGAAGTGACTGTGCCCAAGACCTATGCCGCAGGCCCCCCGTCATGAACCGGATTTCCGCTTTTCTGCAGAGCATTGGTCGCTTCCGCACACCGCGCTGGGTCATAGTAGTGCTGGGCGCGACGATGCTCGCGATCTTGGTCTGGTTCGTCGGCCCGCTGATCGGCATCGCGCACTGGACGCCGCTCGAGCGGTGGCAAGTACGCCTCGTCGTCGTGCTGCTGATCGCGCTGATTGTCGTCGGCTACTACGTGCTGCGAGAGATCCGTCGCGGCCGCCAAAACGCCAACATGATGGCCGAGCTAACCCCCACGCCCGAGGCAACGCCGAGCGACGACTATTCGGCCGAGGATGTGAAGGCGATGAACGAGCGCGCCAAGACTGCGCTCGAGACCATGCGCGCCACGCGGATCGGAAAGAACAAGGAGTTCGTCTACGAACTCCCCTGGTATTTGATCATCGGACCGCCGGGTGCTGGCAAGACCACCGCCTTGCACAACGCGGGTCTGAAGTTTCCGGTCTCCCAAGAGGCGGGCGAGGCCCCTTTGCGAGGAATAGGCGGCACGCGAAATTGCGAGTGGTGGTTTACCGACCAGGCCGTGCTTATCGACACCGCCGGTCGCTACACCCAGCAAGACAATAATGCCGCGACCGACGCCAAAGCCTGGCAGGGTTTCCTGGAGATCCTGGGCCGTTATCGGCCACGTCAGCCGGTCACCGGGATCATTGTAGCGCTCTCAGTGGCCGACTTGATCAGCGGCGACGAGAGGGACCTCACCGCCCATGGCCGCGCCATCCGCGCGCGCCTGAACGAAGTCGCGCAAAAGCTTGGGGTCCGCGCGCCGGTCTACGTGGTGGTGACCAAGCTCGATCTGCTCGCGGGTTTTAATGAGTTTTTTGACGACGCCGGCCAACCGGAACGCGAACAGGTCTGGGGCCATACATTTGATATCGAGGCCTCCCGCGCAGCTACCGTCGGGGCGGAATTCGAAACCGCCTTCCCCGCGCTCATCGGCCGGCTCAACGATCGCCTCTTAAGCCGCGTTCAGGCCGAGCGCGATATCCAGCGCCGCAGCGTGATCTTTGGCTTTCCGCAGCAGGTGGTCGGCTTGCAGCGCCCGCTCGCCGCGATCCTTCAGATCATCGCGCGCGAGACCAAGTATGAACCGACACCCCTGATCCGCGGGGTCTATCTGACTAGCGCGGCGCAACTTGGCCGGCCCATCGATCGCTTGATGGGCGCGATCTCCGCGAAATTCGGGCTCGAGGTGGCCACGCAGGGCGATGGCGCCGGGACTGGACGAAGCTACTTCCTTCGCGATCTTCTGCATTCCGTGATTTTCAAGGAGGGCGCGCTCACCGATCGCGACCCGCGCTCGGAACGCCGTCGCCGCTGGATCCGGACCGGCATTCTTGCTGGCAGCGCGACGGTCTTGCTGGTGATGTCCGGGCTATGGCTCGGCAACTATCTCAACACCCGCCATCTTCTGCGTCAGCTCGACGAGCGTGCGACCGAGCTTCAGCGGATTGTGGCGAGCCTGCCGTCCGGCGACGTGAGCGACAGCGACGTCAAGGTGGTTCTGCCCGCGCTTGAACAGGCGCGCAACCTGCCCTTTGCCTCGACCGCGCCCAAGGATAAGCGTCCGCCGAAGATCGCGTTTGGCCTTAGTCGGCGCAGAGCCGTCCAGACCCAGGTCGACGCCGCCTATGTCAATCTCCTAAATCACCAGCTTCTGCCGCGCCTGATCCTCGACATCGAAGACCAGCTGCGGACCGCCATGCACAGCGATCCTGCCGCCGGCGAAGACAACCGCCCGGCGGTCTACAATCTTCTGCGCATGTATCTGATGCTGGGGCGCGCGCCAGGCGCTCCGTTGGAACGCTCCCAGATATCGACCTGGTTTGCGAGCGATTGGGCGAGCCACTACGCGAGCGCGGAGGACGATACGACGCGTGCTGCGCTGCAACGCCACCTCGACAGCTTGCTCAACGCTCGGCTGGCCGCTCCACCCTTGGACCGCGACCTCATCGCCCAGGCTCGCGACCGGGTGAGAACCTTGGGCGCGGGCGAGCGGGCCTATGCGCGCATGCTCTCAGATCCGGCGCTTGAGGATCTGCCCGCCTTCAACATCGTCGACA
>JAYUBY010000355.1:0-3806 GCA_043740635.1 Alphaproteobacteria bacterium | reverse complement strand
CGGTTACGGAATTCCCCGAGAAGCGCTTCAAGTTGATGATGGAGGTGCAGGTTTACGCGCCCTTCCACCTGTCCCAACTCGTGCTGCCGTCGATGCGCGAGAAGAAGCAGGGTTGGATCGTCAACATCTCCTCGGGCGCCGGTCTGCACCCGAAACTGCCCTTTAACCGGCGCGGCGGCGGCACAGTTTACGGTATGTGCAAGGCAGCCCTCGAACGGTTCACGACCGGTCTAGCCTCTGAGGTCTACGACGACGGCATCGCGGTCAACGTGGTCTCGCCCGGCCTCGTCGACACTCCGGGCGTCGCAGTGCATGGCCTGATCACCGAGGCCACCAAGGACCGTGTGCAGCCCATCAAGTATATCGCCGAGGCGGTCTATCGGCTGGCATCAGGCGATCCCAAGACGCTCACGGGCACGATCAACTACGCTGAGCCGTTCCTGAAGAGCATCGAGATCGAACCCGCTGAACTGGTCTAGGAGCCACTCGCCATGATCGAACAGACTGTCGACATATCCACCAAGGACGGGAAGACCACGACGTTCATCGTTCATCCAGAGAGGGATGGTGCGCACCCTGTGGTGATGTTTTTCATGGATGCGCCGGCGATCCGCGAGGAGCTGCGCGACATGGCCCGGCGGATCGCCGCGGTGGGTTACTACGTCATGCTGCCAAACCTCTACTATCGTTCAGGTGTGATGGAGCTGGCCGACCTGCCGACCTTGCCGGAGAAGGAGTCGCGGGCGCGGATGTTCGAGTTGATGGGGTCGCTGACAATACCGATGGTGATGTCGGATGGCGGCGCTCTGCTGAACTACGCTGACCGCGATCCGGCCGCGAGCAACGGCAAGATTGCCACGCTCGGCTACTGCATGAGTGGCCAGTATGCGATCAACTTCGCCGCCCAGTATCCGGATCGGGTGGCGGCGGCGGCCTCGATCTACGGTGTGCAGTTGGTGACCGACCAGACCAACAGCCCGCACCTGGCGGCTCAGAAAGCCAAGGCGGAGATGTACTTCGCGTGCGCCGAGCACGATCCCTATGCGCCGCTGGAGATGGTCGAAGCCCTCGACCAGATCGTGAAGTCCAAGAACCTCAATGCCGAAGTGGAGCTCTACGAGGGCGTCCACCACGGCTTCGCCTTCCCGCAGCGGGGTTCGGTCTTCGACAAACCTGCTGCAGAGCGACATTGGGAACGGCTGTTCGCGCTTTGGAAGCGACGACTGAGCTAGGTCGCTTGGCCGTACTGAAGCGAAGAATCGTTTGCCCAAACTGATCGACCGCGCCCCGGGAGGCGCCAGTCTCGGCGCGGATAGTGCCGGGTGAATTTCTATGGCCCGAATATCTTACAGACTACGCCTTCTTGATTGGACGTCGAATTCCCGTTCGTCCCCGAACTCAGCGCGGTGATCGAGTTCGGTTTTGACCGTCTGCCGCAATCCTAGGGGGAATATGGAAGAGCCCTATGCTGCGAGCGTGCGGTTTGAGAGCGTCGTGGGGAACGTCGCGGGCGCTCTCCTGGATTTGACGAGCCTCGCCCAGGACGCTGTCCTCAGAATGCAGGTGTATCACGCCCTTTCCTACAAGGAGGCGCAGATACGGCGATTGATGCCCCCCAGGCCGACAATACCCAAGGGTCCGCAGCCTCGCGGCCCCACCATCGGACCGGCGAGGGATTCAGGCGTGCTGGCTGTTGTCTGGGTGAATCGCTCCCAATATCCAGACCCCGCCGGCGGTTATCTCAAAGTCTTCAAGCGGCTCGATGTCATCGGCGCCTACTCTAGCCAATATTGGGCGATCGACTGCTTTCAGAAGACGCCTCGTATCGACAGCGTCGAAACTGGATATGTGAGTGAGCCGATGTATTTATGGCTTACTCCATAGCTTAAACCAGCGGTTGAATGCTGCGAAGGGCTGAAGCATGCGACATGTGTAGCTTCGGCGAATTTGGGATTGGATTTTTGTTGGGAGATCGGAATGACACAAATCCCCTTGCCGACGTCGATGATGCCCTGGGCCTTTCCCACGCCCCCCGCCAAAACGGGTGCGGTCGTTGCATCGGGTGCGACGCTGGGCGCGCTAAGCGGCCATGGGTCCGGGGCCGGAGATAGCGGAGTTGGGGGGGCATTCGGGGGGCCTTCTGCTTGGGGACCTCCGCACGCGAGAAGCCACTTTGTCGCCCCTGCAGTCATTTATCGATCGCACATTTTTCTTAGCAATTGCCAAGTCGATGCGATGATTAACAACTCAAGAGTTGACGCTCTCAACCTGGCGATCGATTCCGATAACCAAATCTATGTGAACAACAGAAGCGTTACTCCGAAATTTGTGACTGTTGAAATTGAAGAGGGCGGCCATTGGCATAAATTCTATATGCACCATGGTCGTGTTGGAGCGGTGAGCATGACAAATTGTAAGTTCATAGCCTTCCACGGTCTCCTCCATGTCTTTGTGAACGGCGCTGAGGTGAAATCGAGCAAGGCTCGCTTCGAAGTCGTCTCAAGCTAGCGTGCGTCACTTCGTTCCGCTCCGCGGCCACGCCCTGAAGGGGGAGAGGTGATCATTTCTCGGGGCGGCAAGGCGGCCGCCGAATTGGGGCCAATCGCCCGAAGGGCGGTACACGAATTTGGCTAGCTATGCTTGGCTCTGAGGGTCGGAACAACTTCGGGCCTAAACCCTGTAAATGATCCAGCCATCGGCTTCGCCGTGGCTGGCTGCGTTGTACTTAAAATGCTTCTGACCCAAGTCGATCTGCTGAGGATCGGATAGAATGTCGTAGTATACTGGTGCACCTGTGGTCAGGGTCACGGTTCGAAGCGCGCCATCCCACGGGTCGCAAATATCAGCGACGGTCATACCGCCGGTCTTGCCGATTGCATCGCAGACGACGAAATGGCCTCCTGAATTCGACCAATGGACCAAGGCTATGACAGGGGGCTTTCCAGGCCCAACGAGGTGCGTGAGCTTGTCGGCCATTGCCGACCCGCCGATAAAGTCGGCACGCCAGGTCCCAATTCCAAGTTGGTTGAGCAGTGGGGCCAATTGCGCGACGTACGTATAGGCTGAACCGTCGTAGGGCTGGCCTGAGACCTGGGCATAGGCCGCGTAGACCTCATTTTCCACCTTGACCGCAGACTCGAAGCTCATCGCGATGGATGGCGCGGCGACTAGTCCCGCGGGGGCTGCAGATAGGCTTCGGGCCAATTCCCATTTTTTCATTTTGAAATTCGTCATCATGACGCAGGCGATGCCACACGACGCTTGGCTGTGTTGGCTGTAGACCATGTGAAAGCCCCGCACGTTACTGCGCAGATACCACCCCATCCGATTCTCCCGTGACCGCTCAAGTTCGGTTCCCGATCGCACTCGCGCTCGGAAATGCCGCCGCTCCTCTGTCAGGTCGAAACAGCGCGGTCCTCCGCCAACAAGCGTGTTTCGCCGCGAAACCGGATCATCCGCGACGTCGCGCAAGACCTCTACGCAGGCTCGCAGCGACTAATCCTCATGGGTTCGGGCGCGTCACGCGCGGATTTCGTGACCCGAAAGCCCGCGGCATTGCGCCTTGTTTCGCAAGCAAGCAGCGCCGCCGGAACGTCGAACGAATCTGCCTGTGGCGCCTGTTAGGAAGTGGGGCTAGCCGATATGGACCTGAGGGCGCTCGTTGCACGGCTGGATCCGTTGTGCCGGGACGCGCTCGAGTCCGCGGCGGGACTGACGCTGTCGCGCACCCACTACAATGTGGAGATCGAGCACTGGCTGCTGAAGCTCACCGAGCAACGCAGCGACATCACTGTTCTGTTCGACCA
>JAYUBY010000354.1:0-4519 GCA_043740635.1 Alphaproteobacteria bacterium | reverse complement strand
GCCGCCGAGGCCGTGCCTGAGTCGATCAGCACCACCATCGGCAGGCCGCCGGTCATGTCGCCCGGACGGGCGTTGTAGCGTTCAACGTCGCGCGGATCGCGGCCGCGCTGGCTGACGATCTCGCCGCCTTCCAGGAACAGGTCGGAGACGCCGACCGCCTGGTCGAGCAGACCGCCCGGATTGCGCCGCAGATCCAGGATCAGGCCCTTCATCTTCGGGTTCTTGGCGTGGATCTCGGCGAAGGCCGCCTGGGCCTCGTCGGTGGTCTTTTCGTTGAAGCTGGCGATGCGCAGGACGCCGTAGTCGCCCTCCAGTTTGGCGGTGGCGGACTTGGGCTTGATCACCTCGCGCACCAGCTTCACGTCGAAGGGATCGGATTTCTCGCGCGCGATGGTCAGCGTCACCGTCTCGCCGGGCTTGCCGCGCATCTGCTTGACCGCGTCGGTGACCGACAAGCCCAGCACGCTGTCGCCGTTGACGGCGGTGATGTAGTCGCCGGGCTTCAGGCCGGCCTTGGCGGCGGGCGTGTCGTCCATCGGCGAAATCACCTTCACGACGCCGTCCTCGGTGGTGACTTCGAGGCCCAGGCCGCCGTACTCGCCGCGCGTGGTGTCGCGCATGTCGTCGAAGCCCTCGGGGTCGAGGTAGCCGGAGTGCGGATCGAGCGAGGTCATCATCCCGTCGAGCGCGGCGTGGATCAGCTTGGTGTCGTCGACCGGCGTCACGTACTGGCGCTCGGTGATGTCGAGCACGTCGCCGAACAGGCCGAGCATACGGTAGGTGTTGGCGTGCGGCGTGGCCGCGGCCACGGCGTGCTGGCTGACATAGGCCATGGAGCCCGCACCGAGCACGAAGGCCGAAACGCCGATCAGGAGGTACTTCTTCATCGCCTGCCGTAGGCTCCCTTGCGGACCGGCCCAAAGCCGGAGCGCGAATGATACGAGCCCCCTCGCAAGCGCTTTTCAAGGCGCTCAGCCCGCTTTTGACTTCATCCAGCGCCCCGGATCGACTGGCGCGCCCTGCTCTCGGACCTCCAGGTAGAGTTCCCTGGTGGGTTTTGCTCGAGCGTCCGATTGTCGACTATCCGGCATCCATCCGACAGCCTGACCCGCCGCGACAGATTGCCCGACCGAGACACCCGTCCGCTCAAGTCCAGCAAGCACCAGATGGTATCCGCCTGCCAGTCTTAATATCAAGATCACGCCCCATCCCTTTACGGGGCCTACGTATTGGACATAGCCGGCGCCGGGACTGGTCACCTGGGCTCCCGCCGCGGCGGAAATGGTCAGGCCGTTGGAGCGCCCGCCGCTTGAGAGCGCCTCGCCGAACCGCCGCACGATGGGGCCTTGCGCCGGGATAAGCAGGCTTTGCGGCGGGGTGATGGCCACATCGGGGAGCCCCGGCGCCAGCGGACCGCGCAGCGCCGGCGGCGGGCTCGCCTCGGCGACCTCGCTCTCGTTGGTGAACAGCGCCTCGCTCTCGACGGCGGCCAGCCGGCGCTGGCGCATCATCTCGCTTGCTTCGTGCGCATAGCCCTGAGCGCGGGCCTGCAGCTCCGGGGTCATGGCCTTGACTAGGATGGCGGCGCGCACCGCGTCCTTGGCGTCGCGGGGACTGACCAGCAGAGCCGGCGGCGGGTCGCGCTTCAGCTCCTCAAGCACCGAGAGCAGGCGCGCCAGCTGGCTCATGTTGCGCGCCTGTTCGACCGAGAGCTCGGTCTCCTCGACGTTCAGCCGCGCAAGCCGCTCGCCGGTGGCTGCGACCGCCACCGCGCCGAGGAGCGCGAGGAACGAGAGGCTGGCGGGGAGGATCAGGCGGTTGGTCATCAGTCTCGATGATAGGGCGAACCGGCGAGGATTGTGACCGCTCGATAGACCTGTTCGGCCAGCATGGCGCGGGCCAAGGCGTGAGGCCAGGTCTGCGGCCCGAAGGCGAGCTTGTCGTTGGCGGTGGCGAGCAGGGCGGGATCCAGCCCGTCAGCGCCGCCGATCAGGAACACCAGGCGCCGCACGCCGCGGTCGCGCAGGACGGCGATTTCCTCGGCGAAGACCCGGCTGGGCCTGGCCTGACCGTGCTCGTCGCAGGCGATGACCCATGTTTCGCCCTTGGCGGCGTCGGTGAGGTGCGGCCTCAGCGCCTCGGCCTCGGCGGCCTTGCCGGACTTGCGGCTTTCGACCTCGATCACCTCGACCGGGCCCAGGCCGAGCGATCGCCCGGCGGCGCTGGCCCGCTCGGCATAGCTCTTCACCAGGTCGGTCTCGGGACCGCGGGTCAGCCTGCCGATGGCGACGATGGCGATCTTCAAGGTTTCTTGGTCGGCTTGGCGGCCGGCTTGGCGCGATGGGCCGCGACCTTTGTCTTCAGCTTGGCCTCGGGCTTCTTAAGCTTCGCGCCAGGCGCCGGCGCGACCTTCTGCAGCGGCGGCAGCGGCGCGGCCTCGTCCCAGGTCTGCATCAGGGTGATGACCAGCTTGCTGACCGATTGGGCGGCGACCACGGAGCCGCCGGTCTCGCCGTCGCAGACCACCTTGACCGCCCGGCCGCCCTCGCCCTCGTCCGGCGCGGGGTTCCACTCGTCGTCGGCGTTGTCCTTCTTCATCACGCTCTCGCCGAAGCGCGAAAAGACCTGGAAGGTCTTCCAGCGGATGCGGCGGCCCACGCAGTCGTATTCGTTGAGGGTGCGCACATAGCCGGGCTGCTGCGGGCCGCCAGTGGTCAGCGAGCGCTTGACGCTGACGCTCCAGGCGCGGCGTACGGCCGTCGCGCCCACCGTCTCGATCGCGGCTGGGTCCAGCACGGTGACCGCGTCGGGGGTCGACTGCAGCACGGAATAGACCGCCGCGCCCGCGCCTGTCGCGCTGACGGCCAGGGTCAGACCCGCCAAGGCCGCGATGGGGGTCAGTCTTGCGCCCGCACGAAGGGTCATTAGAGGCTCGCGTCCGTTCTCGGGCGGCCGGTCTAGGGCCCTTCCCACCCACGATGGATCATCGTGAGTGGAGGAGAAGGGCTGCAGACATAAGCGACGACCCTGTTCTTGCCCGGCTGACTTGATTCAGGTCAGCCGGGACAGGGTCTAGCGGGCCACCCATCAAGCCTAGGTTACCGGAGACCGGCCGGAGATTGGAACGGTCTTGGTCCGCCCCGCCCCACGGTCCGAGATCAGCCCGGCGGTCGGTCCGCCACCCAGCGCCGCGCGGCCCCGATGCCGCGGGTCGGGGAGCAGGTGTCGGACAGGGTGTGGCGGGCGCTGAAGCCGACCACCCTGGCGATAGTGGCGTGCTCGCGCTTAGCTGAGACCTCGCGCCGCGCAAGAGGCGGCTCAGCGCGGGCTGTAGTAGGGCCGATAGCTGTAGGCGGGCGGCGGGGGTACCTTCCGTGAGAGTGCCCGTCTTGTCCACAACGAGCGTGGTAACCTTCTCCAACCGTTCGAGGGATTCTGCGTTTTTGACAAGAATGCCCTCCTGCGCGCCGCGCCCCACGCCAACCATGATGGACATAGGGGTGGCAAGGCCAAGGGCACAAGGGCACGCGACGATGAGAACCGCAATGGAATTGACTATAGCGTACGCGAGCCTGGGCTCAGGCCCAAGCCACATCCACATCACGAACGTGAGCACCGAAACAGCCAGTACAGCAGGCACGAAGATGCTCGCGACCTTGTCTGCCAGACCCTGGATGGGCGCGCGGCTGCGCTGAGCGTCGGCAACCATGTTCACGATCTGGCCGAGCAACGTGTCATTACCAACTCGTTCGGCACGCATTACGAAGCTGCCTGTGCCATTGACGGTACCGGCTGTCACTTTATCGCCAACGTTTTTTTCGACTGGGAGCGGTTCGCCAGTGATCATGGACTCCTCCACGCTGGAGTGACCGTCGACGACAACGCCATCGACGGGAACCTTGTCACCTGGAACCACGTGCAGCCAGTCACCAACCTTCACCTGGTCCAGCGGCACCTCATGGTCGCCCCCAGGAGCGACTTGTCGAGCCGTGGGTGGGGCGAGGTTCAGTAATGCTTTGATGGCGCTGCCCGTGCGGCTGCGTGCACGGAGTTCAAGCACTTGACCTAAAAGCACCAGTACGACGACCATCGCCGCGGATTCAAAGTATAGGGCGACCTTGCCCTCGTGCTGCATCGTGGCGGGGAATATGCCAGGCATAAGCATCGCCGCGGCGCTCAAAACAAATGCCGCGCCGACACCAATGCCGATCAGCGTGAACATGTTCAAGTGACGCGTTACAACAGAACGCCAGCCGCGCTGCAACAACGGCCAGCCAGCCCACCAGACCACGGGTGTTGCGAGTGCAAATTGCATCCAGCGTGAGGCGTTGCCGACCACCCAGGGTTGCCTGCCCAAGGGCGGGACCAAGTGAGCCATCGCCAGGACAAACACCGGCAACGTCAGTGCGGCGCCGATCCAGAAGCGCTTCGTCATGTCACGCAGCTCGGCGTTTTCTTCCGCATCCGTACCCACTGTTACCATCTTGGGTTCCAGTGCCATGCCGCACTTGGGGCAATT
>JAYUBY010000353.1:0-11592 GCA_043740635.1 Alphaproteobacteria bacterium | reverse complement strand
ACCTTGCCGAAGGCCAAGGTCGAAGTCCGCCGCGTGCCAGTTTTCATCCAGGACGGCGCCGCCAACGGCTACTACAACGGCGCTTCCCTGGACGGGTCTCGCGCGGCGGCCTTCAACATCAACCTGAAAGAGACCAGCGACTGGCCGCGCTACAATCTTTGGACCCTCGCCCACCACGAGACGATCCCCGGGCACCATCTGCAGATCGCGCTGTCTCAGGAATCCACCGCAATTCCGATCATCCGGCGCACCGGCGGCGGCTTTTCAGCCTTCACTGAAGGCTGGGCGCTCTACGCCGAGCAACTGGCCCAAGAGCTGGGCGCCAACGACTTCGATCCGTTGGGAGAGGCGGGCTATCTGCAGTCTCTGCTTTTCCGCGCCGCGCGCCTGGTCACCGACACCGGCATCCACGCCAAGCGTTGGACCCGCGATCAGGCGACCCAGTACATGGTCGACACCGTCGGCAATACTAAGACCCGCGCTCAACGCGAGGTGGAGCGCTATTTCGCCGGGCCGGGCCAGGCCAACAGTTACAAGGTCGGCCATACGGTCTGGGTGAAGGTGCGCGACGAGGCGAAGGCAAAGCTTGGGTCGAAATTCGACCTCAAGGCCTATCACGACGCGGTGCTGCTCTCAGGCTCGATGCCGCTGACCGTGCTGCAGCGGCACGTCTCGGAGTGGATCGCGACCCAGGTCTAAGAACACCGTCAGAACCAGCCAGCTGCCTTCAGCCGGGCCGCATAGGTCCGGCTGACTGGCGCGGTGAGCCCGCCGGCCAGCCGCAGCTCGCCGCGACCCCGCCGCCATTGAACTCCTTCTATGGCGTCCGCCGCCGCCCACCAGGAGCGGTGGACCTGAAAGCCTGCCACGCCCGCGAGCTCAGCCATGGCGTCGGCAAAACGGGCCGTGACGAGCTCGGAGCCAGCGTCGGTGTGGACCCGTAGATAGTGGTCTTCAGCCTCAACGGCGAGCAGTCGCGCCTCGCGCCGGCGGGCAGAGAGTCTTAGTCGGAAGGCGATGTCACTCGGCGGTTCGGTCGTGGAGGCTGCGCCGGCGCTCGATGGGCGGGAGATGAGCTGGCGCACGCCCATGACCGCGGCGCTGATCACCAGGACCTGCCAGGCAAGGTCGGTGAACAGCCGCGACAGCGGCGAGGGCCCGAAGGCCCAGCGCGAAGCGAACCAGACCAGGACACCGACCCCTGGCGTCATCGTCACTGAGGCGAAGGCCCAGCGGAGCCATGGGTTAGCGAACCGGCGGATGGCGAAAGCGTCAATCGTCACGCCGATTACCCCGCCCCCAACAATCACGCCGGGCCAGTAGAGGAAACGCACCAGAGGGCTCGCAGTGTTACTGCCAAAGGGGCCGAGCGCGGCGAGGAACAGGCCTGCCGCGACCATCAGGATCAAGTCCCGCATTAGGGTTGGGCTGTCGCCAAGGGCTGGAATCGATCGGGTCACATTCGGGATGTTGCCATGCGACGCGCTGATCGCCGTCCCCATTCGCGCAGAAACCGCGCCTTTCGCGGGGGGGACGAGTGGCGCGCCTTCCCCTTCGCGCAGATCTGACGCCGTCTGCGGGAAATCGGCTGCCCCTGCCGGCCCACCATGCCAATCAGGTGAAACCAATCGGAGGTTTCTCGTGAATCCTAATCTTTCCAAAAGCTTGTGGGCCGTGGGCGCGGTGACGAGCGTGATGATCGCCCTGGTGTCCTATCGCTATTTCATCCCGGGCATTCCTGTGCCGACGAACGTCACATCCAATCTGATGGCGCGCCCCTGGCTCTTCGTGCATGTGGGCCTGGCCTCGACGGCCCTGCTCACCGGTCCATGGCAATTTCTGCCCCGCCTGCGCGCGCGGGTTCCGCGCCTGCATCGCTGGCTGGGCCGCATCTATATTTTTTCCTGCGTCGTTGGCGGGACAGGCGGCCTGCTCCTGGCGGCGGGGACGACTGCCGGGCCCATCGCCCGCGCGGGCTTTGGCATGCTTGCCATCATCTGGCTCCTGGCCAATGTCCAGGGCCTGCGACTGGCGATTGCCGGCAGCTACGCTGAGCACCGCCGCTGGATGGTGCGGTCCTTCGCCTTGACCTTTGGAGCCGTGTTGTTGCGGGTCTATCTGCCGCTCTCACAGGTGATGGGCTTCGAATTCATGACGGCCTATCGCGCCATCTCATGGCTGGCCTGGGTCCCCAACCTGATCCTTGCCGAACTTTATCTGCGAAGCTCACCCTGGCGCAGACCCGCCGTCACCACGGCGTGAGTTGTGGTTGCAACTACTGACATGATGCTGTCAGCAAGCTGGGGCCAAGGTGTCGGCCTGGGGTCGAGACGGCCCGTGAGGCGAGGAGCACGACAATGTCGAAAGAGCTGGTCTTCTACACCAATCCCATGTCCCGCGGCCGTATCGTGCGCTGGATGCTCGAGGAGGTCGGCGCGCCTTATCGCACCGAAATTCTCGACTACGCGACGGGGATGAAGGACGCGGCCTATCTGTCGGTCAACCCGATGGGCAAGGTGCCCGCGATCCGTCACGGTGACACCGTCGTGACCGAGGGCGCGGCGATCTGCGCCTATCTCGCCGATGCTTTCCCAGATGCGGGCCTCGCGCCTCCGCTCAGCGATCGGGGTGACTACTATCGTTGGCTCTTCTTCGCAGCCGGTCCGATAGAGGCGGCGGTGACGGCAAAGAGTCTTGGCTTCGAGCCGAAGCCTGAACAGCAGCGGATGGCTGGCTTCGGCTGCCTCGCCGACGTGTTGAACGCCCTTGAGGCGGCAGTTGCCGGGCGCAATTTCATCGCCGGCGGTAAATTCAGCGCTGCGGACGTCTATGTTGGCTCGCAGATCGGGTGGGGCATGCAGTTCGGAAGCATCGAAGCGCGTCCAGCGTTCACGGCCTATTGGGACAAGATCAGCCGCCGTCCGGCCGCCGTCCGTGCGCGCGCGATCGACGACGCCCTTCTGCCGGCTCAGCCACAACCGGTTCCGGTTGGCTGATTTTCCAGCGCGACGAGGTTAGGGCGGACGGGTCGGTCCGCCCGACCCGTTCTGCTAAACGCGTCCTTTCGCCGATGCGCTTGCCGATCGCTACTGGACCGGTCCGGTGATGTAGACATAGTCCATTATCTGGTCCATTATCTGGTCCATTATATTGTTCTTGGACCTCAACGTTCGCAAAGGTGGCGACGAAATGCGAATTTCGGTGACCGACGCCAAAGGCCAGTTGACGGAGCTTGTACGGAGGGCTGAGGCCGGGGACGAGGTCGTCCTCACTCGACACGGGCAACCGGCGGCGCGACTTGTGCCGATCAGGGCCCGGCTCGATGCAAATGCTCGCAGGAAGGTCCTCGACGCTGCCCGGGCGTCTGGGGCAGCCAAGGCAGCTTCGGGCGTCAGCGCCGCGCGAAGCCAGGATTTCCTTTTCGGTGACGATGGTCTGCCAAGGTGATCGCGGTGGACACGTCGGCGCTGATGGCCATCGTGCTCGGCGAGGAACATGCGGACACCTGCATTGCGGTGCTCGAACGCGAAGCCGAGGCGTTCATCTCGGCCGGCACCGTCGCCGAGGCGCTGATCGTCGCCGCTAGGCGCAACGTGAGCGAAGAGATTGCAAGTCTGATCGATGGCCTGGGGCTCGAAATCGTTGCGGTCACGCCGGCCGCCGCGCGCAGGATCGCCGAAGCTTATGGGCGTTGGGGAAAGGGCGTACATCCGGCGGGTCTGAATTTCGGTGACTGTTTCGCCTACGACGTGGCGAAGGAACATGCATGTCCCTTGCTTTTCATCGGCGAAGATTTCGCCAAGACGGACTTGGAAAGCGCCCTGCCAAGGGCATGAAGGATGATGATCGGCCACTTTCCGCGATTGCAAATTTCTTTTATTATTTAATAGTAACAATATGTTATATCCAGAATGCGGATGGCCGCAGCTTACGGTCCCTGCCTCTACGGTTTGAAGCCAGGACTTCGCCGTAACAGGTGTCCCGCCTGGGCTCGCCGGAGCCTTGCGGCTGCGAAGCTTCTGAACGCCGCGCACAACACCTGAGGCCGGGCGATATCGCCTAGTTTCAAATTCAATCGCTAGGACGGTCACAAGCAAGCGAGCCAACCAGCCGTTTCGCCAGCCTGCCAGAGCGAGGTCCTGACTCTCATGCGGTCCTCGCTATACTCCGCGGAGGCCGGTGCGCCCGGTCGTTACGCTCGGGGGAGGGGAGTATGAGACTACCAATGATCGCGACGATGGTCGCGTGTTCGCTCTTGGTCGGCGCGACCGCGAGGGCTCAGGACAGACCCGCCGACAGCATGGCCCGTATGCAGATGTCTGCGCCCATGAGTATGGGCGTGCCGTTGTCGCCCATGCCGAAGATATATTTCGGCGAGGCCGACAAACCAGGCGCGCCCGTTTTCAAGGGATTAGGGTCGCATCACCTCGCGATTTCCACCCGGGACGCCGGCGCGCAGCGCTTCTTCGACCAGGGCGTGAACCTATTGTTCGGCTTCAACCATGCCGAGGCGATCCGCTCGTTCCGGGAGGCCGCGCGGCTCGACCCGAACTGCGCCATGTGTTGGTGGGGCGTTTCGATCGCGTTGGGGCCCAACATCAACTTACCAATGCCCGCGGACGCCATCGCGCCAGCTTGGCAATCTCTGCAGATGGCCGAGACCCTGGCGCCTATCGCCTCGCTGCGCGAACGCGCTTGGATCACAGCGCTCGCGACCCGGTATTCCAAGGACCCAAAGGCCGACCGCCACGTACTGGACGAGGCCTATGCTCAGGCCATGGGCGGCCTTTGGCGGGGCCATCCGGAAGATCTCGACGCAGGGACCTTCTACGCCGAGTCCATGATGGACACCCAGCCGTGGGACTATTGGCAAGCGGACGGTGTGGCGCCCAAGGGTCACGGCGGCGAGATCGTCACGACTCTGGAGACTGTCCTTCGCCAGGCGCCCGCACATCCGGGCGCGTTGCACCTTTATATCCACGCGGTGGAGGCCTCCACGACGCCGGAGCGGGCGGAGCATGCTGCGGACGTCCTTCTGACCCTCATGCCAGAAGCTGGGCACATCGTGCATATGCCCAGCCACATCTACTATCGCGTCGGCCGCTACGCCGATGCCGCACGGGTCAATGAGGCGGCCGCCAAAGTCGACGAGGACTATATCGCCGCCTGCAAGGCGCAGGGCTACTACCCGGCCGGCTACTACGGTCACAACATCCACTTCTTGTGGACCTCCGCCGAGATGCAGGGGCGTTACAGGACGGCCATCGATGCTGCCCGACGGCTAGTGAAGGCGGTCGATGCGGAAGTGCTGGCAAAGGACATGCCGAACGCCGAACTCTACGCCTTCACCCCGGTCGCTACTCTGCTCAGGTTCGGCCGGTGGCAGGAGATCCTGGCCGAGCGCCCGCCGGCAAGGGGTCTAACCCTGGACCTGGCCGTTTGGACCTATGCGCGGGGCTTTGCTCACGCCAACACCGGAGCTGCAGGTGCGGCCCAGGCCGACCGCCAAAAGCTGGCGGAGCTCACAAAGGCTGATTTCCGGCGCTACGATCCGTTTGGGATCCCAGTGGCTCAGATGACGCAGATTACCTTGGCCCTGCTCGACGGAGAGATCGCGCGCACCACTGGCGATCTTCCCGGCGCGATCATGGCGTTCAAGAAAGCCCAGGCGTTGGAAGTGGCGCTGCCTTACACCGAGCCGCCCTACTGGCATCAGCCGGTCAGCCACCTCCTTGGCGCTGCGCTTATGCAGGCAAATCGACCGGAAGAGGCCGAGGCGGTCTATCGCGAAAGCCTGAAGACATACCGCGATGATGGTTGGGCTCTTTTCGGTCTGACCCAGGCGCTCCAGGCGCAGGGAAAGACCACAGAGGCTGCGAAGGCCCGCGATGCATTTGCGAGCGCATGGCGGATGAGCGACACCGAGCTCAAGAGCTCCCGTCTCTAGGGGGCAGCGACGTTAGGCGCGCGGCTCGATCAAGTCCCAGCGGTTGCCGTAGAGGTCCTCGAAGACCGCGACCACGCCATAGGGTTCATGACGCGGCGTTTCCAGGAAGCGCACGCCAGCGGCCAACATTCGGGCGTGGTCGCCGACGAAGTCGTCGGTCTCCAGGAACAGGAACACCCGGCCGCCGGTCTGGTCTCCAACCCGTGCGGCCTGGTCGGGGCCGACTGGCCTGGCCAGCAGAAGGCCCGGTCCGCCGCGCGATGGCGTCACTACCACCCAACGCTTGCCCCCACCCTGGTCGGTGTCGGCCGTGAGGGAGAAGCCAAGCTTGTCGACATAGAAGCCGATCGCCTCGTCGTAGTCGCGGACCAAAAGGGCGGTGAGCGTGAGCTGCGAAGACATCGTGCGCTCCTCTCTAAAGACCGCTGGCTACGCTGCGGATCACGTCGTGCATCCAGGCGACGGCGGGTTCGGCGAGGCGGTCCTTGAGATACAGAAGGGCCACGTCCACGGCAGGGGAGTCGTACGGCGGTTCGATAAGCTTCACCCGACCGCTTTGTGCGGACAGCAGGGCAAGGCGGCGCGGGAGCAGAGTGGCCATGTCGGTGCGGATGGCGACGGCGAGTGCGGTGTAGGTGTCGGGGACTGAGACACCGATCCGCCGGACTAGACCGCGAGCCGCTAGCGCGGCTTCGAAGGCGCCAGCGTCTTCCCAGCTCGCGCGGCTGACAAAGGGACGACGCTCACCGCCTTCCTCTATGAGGCCGGGCAAACTGCGCGCCATCACGATGTGAGGGACCGAGACCAGGGTCTCGAGGTCGACCTCGGGCCCCTGAAAGGTCGGATGGTCATTTCGGACCACCCAGACCAGCTCTTCGGTCAAGATCGTCTCGCGGGCGAACCGCTCAGGCGCCGCAAGCACATTGCCCACAAGGAAGTCCGCGCGTCGGGCGTCCAACCGCTCCAAAACGTCGAGGGCAAGTTCGGCGATCATCAGTTCGGATTGGGGCGCCACTTGCGCAAGCCGGCTGGCGACCGGCGGCGCCAGGATGGCGCTGGCGTAGGCGCCGGCCACCAGCGTGAATCGCCGCTCGCTGGTCGTAGGATCGAAATCAGAGGGGGCCAGGGCGGCCTGCAACTGGTTGAGAGCTGCATGTACTTGGGGGCCCATTTCCACCGCTCTTGGCGTCGGCTGCATACCGCCTGGACCGCGGACAAATAGTTCGTCGCTCAGCATGTAGCGTAGACGGTTTAGCGCGTGGCTGACTGCGGATTGGGTGAGGCCCAGGCGTGCGCCGGCCCGTGTCACGCTACGTTCCTCAAGCAGGACGTCGAACACACGCAAAAGGTTCAGGTCGAGATTATGAGTTGCATTCATTTGGGCCGTGACAACTTATCATTTGGATCATCGACTTGTCAGTTCTATCTGACGTCTGACGGGAACACCGGCGCGGCCTGCAAGGCCAGCGTCTGTCCTGCCTATTGCGGTGTCTAAGTCCGCAGCAGCCATAAGTGAAAAGGGGCTCGCGTGAGCGGACCTGATGTCATTCCGCTCCGCGGCAACGCCGACGTCGACACCAGGGCCAAGCCGAGCCTGATGCGCCGGCTCCGCTGGCCGCTGATCGTGGGCGGCCCGCTGCTGATCCTGGGTGTGGTTGTCTATTTCATTGCGACCGGCGGGCGCACGCAGACGACCGACAATGCCTATGTGCAGATTGCTAAGGCGCCCGTTGCTCCGTCGATCGCCGGCCGGGTCACCGACATCTACGTCCACGAGAACGAATACGTAAAACGCGGCCAGGTGCTGTTCCGGCTAGACGCCCGGGACATGCAGGCCAACGCCGAAGCCGCTTCGGCATCGGTGGCAAACGCCGCCCTGCAGGTGCGCGCGCTGCGCGCAAGTTACCAACAGCAGGAGGCCATGGTGCAAGCGGCCAAGGACCAGCTCGCCTATGCCACCACTGAGGCCACGCGCGAAAAGAACCTGGCCAACGTCGGCGTGGCCTCGCAAGCGCAGGTCGATCAGACCAACCACGCCGTCCTGGCGGCCCGCCAGCAGCTCGCCGCCGCCCAACAACAGGCCGAGCAAGTGCTGGCAAACCTTGGCGGCGATCCGAAGCTCGCCCCGCAGTCCGCGCCGGCCGTCATGCAGGCCCAGGCCCAGCTGGAAAAGGCCAAGCTCAACGTATCCTACGGAACCGTTGTGGCGCCTGCCGACGGGATCGTGACGCGCGTCGACCAGATGCCGGTCGGCACCTACCTCAACGCCGCCCAGACCGGCTTCTGGCTGCTGTCTGGTGAGCCCTGGGTCGAGGCCAACTTCAAAGAAGACCAACTGGCGCACATGAAGGTTGGGCAGCCGGTGACCATCAAGGTCGACGCCTACCCTGACGCTTCCATCAAGGGCCACGTAGTAAGCTTCTCGCCTGGCACTGGACAGGCGTTCTCGGCCCTGCCGGCGCAGAACGCCACGGGCAACTGGGTAAAGGTCGTCCAGCGGTTGCCGGTGCGCATCAGCTTCGACAAGCCGCCGCCGGACATGGCGGGACGCGCTGGGCTCTCGGCCAAGGTCACGGTCGATGTTCAAGCTTCCGGCCGCGCGCCTGGTGCGCGCTAGGGCCTGAAGGCCATGGTCACACAACACGACGCCAAGAACCGCTGGCCGATCACCATCTCGATCATGCTGGCGACCGTGATGAACTCGCTGGACACGACGATCGCTAACGTCGCGCTGCCGCACATCCAGGGTTCCGTTTCGGCCTCGCCGGAGCAGATCACCTGGGTCCTGACATCCTACATAGTGTCGGCCGCGATCATGACGCCACTCTCCGGTTGGCTCGCCGATCGGATTGGCCGAAAGCGGATGTTCCTGATCTCGATCGGCGGCTTCACAGCGGCCTCAATGCTCTGCGGCGTGGCCACCAGCCTGCCGGAGATCGTGCTGTTTCGCGTCCTGCAAGGCGTCTTCGGCGCCGCCCTGATCCCGCTGTCGCAAGCGGTGCTGCTCGACATCAATCCGCCGGAAAAGCACGGTCAGGCCATGGCGATCTGGGGCGCGGGCGCGATCCTGGGGCCGATCCTCGGCCCGGCGCTGGGTGGCTATTTCACCGAGAACTTCTCCTGGCGGTGGTGCTTCTACATCAACCTTCCAATTGGCATCCTGGCCTTCCTGGGGGTGCTCTTCTTCATCTCAGGCGATCGCGTCACGCGAGCCAAGAAGTTCGATTTTCTAGGCTTTGGGATGCTCACCCTGTTCATCGCCGCGTTCCAGATGGTTCTGGACCGTGGGCCCAGCCAGGACTGGTTCCAGTCGAAGGAAATCTGGACCGAGACGATCTTGGCGGCGATCGGCCTTTGGGTCTTCGTGGTCCACACCGTCACCACTGACCATCCGTTCTTCGACAAGGCGTTGATGCGGGACCGCAACTTCGTGACGGCCAGCATCTTCGGCTTCTTCATCGGGATACTGTTGTTTTCGACGATGGCGCTACTGCCACCGATGATGCAGACGCTGATGGGCTATCCGGTAATGACGTCGGGCCTTGTCAGCATGCCGCGCGGCGTCGGCTCCTTCGTCGCGATGTTCTTCGTGGGTCGACTGATCGGTAAGGTCGACACCCGGCTTATCCTCTTCACCGGTCTGCTGATTTCCACCGCCGCCCTGATGCAAATGATGCGCTTTGATCTGTCCATGACGGTCTGGCCGTTCATTACGTCCGGCATCGTCCAGGGGCTCGGCGTGGGCCTGTTGTTCGTGCCGCTTTCGACGCTGGCCTTTGCGACCGTCCCGCCGCACCTGCGGCCGGAGGGCTCGTCGGTCTATACCCTGGTGCGCAACCTGGGTTCCAGCGTGGGCATCTCGATCATGAACGCGTTGGTCGTGGCCAACACACAGACCATGCACGCCTCGTTGGCCGCAAAGGTCGTCTCCTCCGACGCCGTGACCCGAGCGACCCTGCCGGCGATATTCAATCCTGCGACGACGGCCGGGATCACCGCGCTGAACGGTGAGATCACCCGTCAAGGATCGATGGTCGCCTTTGTCGACGATTTCAAATTAATGCTCGTTATCACCATCGCCTGCATGCCGATGCTGCTGCTCATGCGCAGACCCAAGCGCGCCGGCGAGGAGCCCTTACATGTCGCAATCGGCTAAACACCTCAGTCTGCTGGCGGTCTCCGCCGCGACGCTCGCGCTAAGCGCGTGCGTAACTGTGGGCCCGAACTACAAAACGCCGGATGGTCCCAAGGGGTCAGCGGCGGCCGGCTACGCGATGACCGGCGATGCGGTGGCGCCGGGCGTCCGGTTGAGCCCAGACACCCGTTCGGCCGGGCCCTGGTGGCAGGCATT
This sequence comes from Alphaproteobacteria bacterium, assembly GCA_043740635.1. GTDB lineage: Bacteria > Pseudomonadota > Alphaproteobacteria > Caulobacterales > Caulobacteraceae > Phenylobacterium. The sequence continues at coordinate 1,294 of JAYUBY010000353.1, read as the reverse complement.
CGGCTCACCGGAGTTGGACCACGCCGTCCGCCAGGCTTTAGCCGATAGCCCCTCCATCGCTGAGGCGCGAGCAACGCTGGAAAAAGCGCAAGCTGAAGCTCGCGCCAAACGCGGCGCCCAATTCGCTCAAGTCGACACCAACGCTGCCGCCGAGCGTGAGCGGATCAATCTTGCGGCGTTCGGCTTCAGCGGCTTTCCTGGAGCGCCGCCGATCTCAAGCCCGACGATCAACCTCTACCAGGTCGGCGGTTCGGTGAGTTACGACCTCGACCTGTTCGGGGGGCGTAAGCGCGCGACTGAGGAAGCCAACGCTAAGGCCGATGCGGCTGCTCGCCAGGCCGACGCCGCCTACCTATCGCTGTCTGGCAACGTCGCAATGCAGGCCATGAAAATAGCCACCCTGCGCGCGCAGATCGGAGAGCTTCGCGCTATCGTCGTCGACGACCGTCGGGTCATCGATATCGCTCAGAGGGCGGAAGCTGCGGGGGGCGAAGCGCACTCATCGCTGTCTGGCGGCGTGGCGCAGCTGGCGGAGGATGAGGCCATGATCCCGCCGCTGCAGCGCGACCTTGATGCCGCGCGCCATCAGATGGCGCTGCTGACCGGCAAGTCGCCTGCTGAGTGGACCGCGCCCGATTTCGATCTGGTTAAGTTCACCGCACAGGCTGACGTCCCAATAAGCCTCCCGTCGAGTCTGATCCGAAACCGACCCGACATCCTGGCTGCAGAGGCCAACCTGCACGCTGCGACTGCCGCCGTCGGCGTCGCGATCGCTCACCAATATCCGGACATCCGGCTCTCGGCTGTCCTGACTCAGGAAGGCATCAAGCCGGGCGACATCTTTCGGGCCGATGCGGCGGCTTGGACAATCCTTGGCGGGCTCTCCGCGCCAGTCTTCCATGGCGGAACTCTGAAGGCGGAGCGCAAGGCGGCCGAGGCCGATGCCCGGATCTCCCTTGCTCACTATGAGCAGACAGTGCTGCGAGCGTTCGTCCAGGTCTCAGACGTGCTTTCGAGCCTGGGAGCCGACCAGCAGTCGATCACCTCGCTTGAGCTCGTCAACCGCGCCGCGGAATCGGCTGCCAATGATGCTCAAAATGCGCTGCGCCTTGGCGGGGGACCCATGGTTGACGTCGTCCAGGCGCAGCGGACCCTTAGCCGCGCGCGTCGCGCTCTGGTGGAAGCTCAAGGGCGCCGGATGAGCGATCTGGTCGAACTCTATGCCGCTACCGCCGCAGATTGGCGCGCGGCAAGCTAGTAGTCGTTTGGTCGAGCCCTTTTTCTGGCCGATGAT
>JAYUBY010000352.1:0-2510 GCA_043740635.1 Alphaproteobacteria bacterium | reverse complement strand
GCTCCCGTCCGACTTTCCCCGCGAGGGACTGGGAGCGGCGCGCGCCGTGCTCCAGGTTCTGGCCGAGCGGCTCGACGCGGGAGAGGTCCAGAAGCTGCTGGCCTACCTTCCCGCGTCCTTGCGGTCGCTCTGGGAGCCGGAACCCTGGCCCTGAGCGCGCGCGCTCACAAATGAGGATTTCGCCGATGCGCGCGCCTGCGATTCTCTTCCTGCTTACCGATGGCGCCGCGCACGGCCGATGGCTCCACCCGCCGGTCGCCGTCTAGGCGCCAGGTCGAGACCGGTGCGAGGGATAGGACGGACCGGACTGGCTTACGAATGCGAAGTTCCGCGAGAATAAGGAGCTGGGCGCCTTAGGTGGCCTTGTCACTGACGGGCCCGGCCTTCTCGAAGGAGCAGGAGCACTCCGAGCAGCGCGACGATGGCGAACCCGGCGCCTGTCAGGAAGGTCACCGACGCTCCGCAAGCCGACCAGAGAACGCCGGCGAGGACGCTGGCCGCGAGCATCGTCGCACCGGTCGCGAGATTGAACAGCCCAAAGGCGGTGCCTCGGAGGCGCGGCGGAGCTGTGTCGGCCACCAGCGCGGCGAGCAGCCCTTGAGTTAAGCCCAGGTGCAGGCCCCACAGCGCGACGCCGATCAGGACGCCCGCGACGGTCCCGGCGCGCGCGAGCACGAGATCAGCGAGAATCAAGACCGCGACGCCGGACGCCAGCAGAGGTTTCCGGCCTACCGTATCGGACAGACTGCCGACCGGAGCCGAGACCAATGCATAGACGATGTTCATGACGATCAGCACGAAGGGCACTAGCCTCAGCGGAATTCCCGCGCCCGCGCCGCGCAGGACCAGGAAAGCTTCGCTGAACCGGGCCATCGTGAAGAGGACGCCCACGGCGACCGCGATCCAGAACGGCGCGCCGATGGACCGGACTTCCGACCAGCTGATCGGCGACTTCGCGCCGGGTACTCGCCCGCTGCGCCGAGGTTCCTTGACCCCAACCACCAGGACAATGATGGCGACGACCGCGGGGATGACAGCAAAGCTGAATACGGTCCTCATGTTGTCGTTGAACGCCGCCATAAGACCGATGGCCGCCAATGGGCCTGCAAACGCCCCGACGGTGTCGAGCGATTGCCTCAACCCAAACCCCGCGCCTCGCAGCTTTTCCGGAGTGACGTCCGCCACCAGAGCGTCGCGCGGAGCATCGCGCAGCCCCTTGCCCACACGGTCAAGGAACCGCGCCGCGAGCACTTCGTACGGGGTCATCGCGAGCGGAAAGATCGGCTTGGTGATGGCGGCCAGTCCGTAGCCCAGCACGGTCAGCAACTTCCGCTTTCCCAGCCTGTCGCTGAGCCATCCCGAGAACACCTTGGTGATGGAGGCGGTCGCTTCGGCCAACCCTTCGATCAAACCCACCAGCGCGGGTGACGCCCCGAGGCCGGTGACGAGGAATACCGGCAACAGGCTGTGGATCATCTCCGACGAGACATCCATGAACATGGACACGAAGCCGAGCGCCCAGATTGTGCGCGGTACGCTGCGGATCGTGAACGGCACGCCTAGTCCCTCCCCGCAAGCCGCCCCGTCCGCTTGCCTCTGCTGGAAATGGGCGACACGCCCGCCGCATCCTCAGCCGGTCCGAGCCGCGGGGCGCAGGGCGCGGGGCGTCAGCAGGTGGCCAGATCGGTGTGACCGAAGCCCTTGGCATAGTCGAGTAGGGAGATGACCGTCGGGGTCACGCGGTACAGCCGAACCTCGTCGGGTGTCGGCATTGGCATGGGAAGCGGCCCGCTGTCGGGATACTTCAAGGGCAGCATGGCGAGGAGCTTTTCCGCCTCAGCCCGATCCTCCACCGCCTTCGCATGTCCCGCCATGGACAGGCCGGCTATCACCATCAAGTCCGTAGTGTCGTGGTCGATCGTCAGCGAGATCCGGTCATCCCGCGCCAGATTCTGCGCCTTCTGCCTATCCAGGCCGCAGAGGAAGTAGAGCGTTAGACCGTCGCTGACATAACCGACGGTGGTGGCTTGCGGCCAGCCGTCCGGCCGCAGGGTGGCCACGGTCATGATGCGGTGCTCGTCCAGCTGGTTCAGAATCTTCCGTCTGGTTTCTTCGTCCATGGGCTCACAATTCCAGGGTGGCGACGCCGGCAAGCACGATTGGGATAGGACCGACAGCTGAACAGCGCCTTGATGCATCTCAACGGCAGCAGGTGCGGTGCCGATGGCTGCTGTCTCGATGCGCCTCAGAGACCGCGTTTGCGCCCGCACGCGGACGCCTTGGCCGGCGACCTAACGCAGCCCGGCGCCTAGAAGTTGGAATGAGGCTACTGCGAGTTCTGCGAAGACAAGGACGACGATGATCACCTCCAGCCGCAGAGAGCGTGCGGTGTCCTGCAGGTCGACAAAGGCGGCGGTCGAGTTCGCGATCACGGCGAGCTTGCGGTCCAAGGTCTCCGCGCGTTCGATCAGCTCGTACTCGTCCTCAAGGCGACTGTAGAGCCGCTCGAG
>JAYUBY010000351.1:0-2547 GCA_043740635.1 Alphaproteobacteria bacterium | reverse complement strand
AGCGCATGGCGCTTCCTCATCAACGAACCAGACCGCATCCGATCCATCGGCGACCGCCAATGGGCGTGTGTCACTGTCTAGGTGGACTGGTATAAGGCGTCGCCCATAGCCTGCGGCGGACCTCAGTCTTCCCCCAGAACCGGTAGAGCGTGAGCGTAATGAGATTGAGCAGGCCGTTGCGCAGGCTGAGCCAGGCGAACGACTTCAACTGCCCCCGTTGCGACAGGACAACAGGCTCACCACCGGTGGCGGTGCTGGTCTCCGACATGAAATTCCCCCCAGTACTATCGGGAGGATTACACGCATTTTTTTAGCGCGCTACCGTCAGTTGCGGCGGCTGAGATCCATCCCTCCGTCACCGCGTGCAACCGCGCATAGGCGCCGCCCTTCTTCACCAGATCGGCGTGCTTGCCCTCTTCCACGATACGGCCGTCCTCGAATACAAGAATTCGGTCGGCGCCGCGAATAGTCGAAAGGCGGTGGGCGATGACGATAGTGGTGCGCCCGACCATCAGTTCCTCCATCGCCGCCTGCACCTGGCGCTCAGTCTCAACGTCCAGCGATGAGGTCGCCTCGTCGAGCACCAGGATCGGCGCGTCGGCCAGAAAGGCGCGCGCAATCGCCACGCGCTGGCGCTCGCCGCCCGACAGCTTCACCCCGCGCTCGCCCACCAAGGTGCGATAGCCCTGCTGCAGCTTGCAGATGAAGTCGTGGGCGCGCGCCCGCTTCGCTGCCAGCTCCACTTCGTCCTGCGTCGCGTCAGGCCGTGCGTAAGCAATGTTCTCCGTCAGTGTCCGGTGAAACAAAGCCGGGTCCTGAGAAACAACCGCGATGGCGCGCCTGAGGCTCCCCTGGCCCACCGAGGCGATGTCCTGCCCGTCCACCAGGATCTGGCCAGAATCGATGTCGTAGAGTCGCTGGATCAGCTTCACGAAGGTCGACTTGCCTGCGCCCGTAGGCCCGACCAGCGCGACCCGTTCTCCTGGCGCAATGCGAAGGGTGAAGTGGTCGTAGAGCGGCGTGCGCGCGGACTTGTAGCGGAATACCACGCGGTCGAAGACGATCTCGCCTAGGTCGGCCCGGAAGGACTTAGCGTCCACCCGGTCGATCACCTGAGGCGCCATGGTCGCGTAACGGGCCACATCCTCGGTGTCGTCCATGCCTTTCTGAGTCATGCGAATGTTGTCGCCGATATTCCGCAGGTATCCGGTCATCAGCATGAAGGATGTGATGACGAAGGCCACGTCGCCGGGTGTCGCTTGCCCCTTCGCCCACAACCGGACCAGCAGGCCCGTCAGGCCCGCCTGCATGATCACCAGGATCAGATTGTGCAGCAGCCAAATGTCCGTGAATCGGCCCCAGGTCTTGTTAGCTGCCAGCCGCCACATGTCGGTGACTTCGGCGATCCGAGCCTCCTCGCGAGCCTCGGCTCCGAAGCTTTTCACCGTGGGGTTTGACGCAATGGAGTCCGACAACGCGCCGCCGATGCGGCTATCGAGCGCCACCGAACGCAGGTTCAGCGGCCGGGCGCAAAGGTTCGTCAGCACGATGGTCGAGGCGATGAACAGCGTCACCATGACTGAGGCGAATAGACCGACCATCGGCCAGCGCCAGGCCATCATCGCGCAAAGGCCGATCAGCACCAGGATTGCCGGACCCAGAAAGACCAGGGCCGCGTCCGAGACGCTATCATAACCCCACATGGCGCGACTGAGCCTGCGCACGGTAGCGCCGGCGAATGTGTCGGCGTGCCAGTCGGCGCTGAATGACTGGACCTTCTTGAAGGCCTCGTCGGTCATCTCCTTCATGTTCGCGCTAGCCAGCGGAATCCAGAACCGGATCGACAGGTTGCGGATCATGGAGAAGGCGAAATAGACGCCCACAAAAATCGCCCAGGCACGCCAAGCCGTCCTTAGCTGGCTGGGCCCGCCTGTTACGGCGTCCACCAGCTTGCCCGCAGCCCAGGGCGTCGCCAAGTCGAAGGTGATGGCCAAGACCACGAAGACGATGGTCCCAGTGAGCAGCCATGGGCGGCGCAGCCAGAAGCGCGCGATGAAGGCCAGCACCTGGCTGTTCTTCAACACGCGCGCTCGTTGGTCGTCGCTATCCTCGTATTGGTCGGTCATTGGAAAACTCAAACGTCTCGGCGACGGCGGGGCCGCGAGTGTCCTTTGGGACGGCGGCGCGAGCGGCGCGAATGGATATCTTGGGTGAGGCGGGGGTTTTCGAAACCCCGGTAGGCCCCAGGCGCACGGGACGACTTCGTGAAGCGGGCCAATCAGGCCCTCAAACGAAGCGGTCCGGTTGAGCTAGAAGCGCGGCGGCGGCCCGGCGCACGATCGAGGAGTGGCGAATACACTAGACGTCATCTTGCCCCTCCTGTTCGCGTGGCTGAGGTTAGACAGGCTAGGCGCGCTCCTCTCGAGCGTCAACCAAGCGGGCGAACGTTGTGGCTAGCTCGTGAAGTGTCCGGTGTTTGTAGCTCGTGAAGTGTCCGGTTCTGATCGCTCCGTGATGAGGGGGCGAGGATGGACCGGGCGCGCATCA
>JAYUBY010000350.1:0-2275 GCA_043740635.1 Alphaproteobacteria bacterium | reverse complement strand
CCGGCGACCTCGTCGACCTCGCTGAGGCATCCAGCTGGCCACTGCCCAACGTTGCGCGTCTCTACCACGCCGTCGGCGAGACCTTTGGTTTCGACCGGGTGCGCCAGGCCGCCGGCGCCTATGCGGTGGGGGACAACTTCGAGCGTATGGCTCTGCGCCGGCTGATCGAAGACTTGTTGGTTCAGCAGACTGAATTGACAAAATCCATCATGGCCTTCAGCGGCGGGGCCCAGAGCGTCGAGAATGCAGCTGACGCCCATAACGCAGCTTCGGCTTGGACAACTCTGCGCCATGGCAAGGCAAACTCCGCCCGTCGGACTATCGACGACATCGAGGCCGCCGGCGGCCCCTGGTCCTTCGCCAAGCTCACGATTGCCAGCGCCGCACTCCGCGAACTCTCAACGGACGCGGCGAAGAAGCGGCGCTAGTCTAGTGCCGAAACACCCGCAAGCCGGTGAACACCATTGCTAGGCCCCGCTCGTCAGCCGCTTCGATGACCTTCTGGTCGCCGATGGAGCCGCCCGGCTGGATAACAGCCGTACAGCCGGCATCAGCGGCCTGGATCAGTCCGTCGGGGAACGGGAAGAAGGCCTCCGAAGCGCAGGCTGAGCCCTTTAGGTCCAGGCCGAAGTCGGCGGCCCGCAGGGCGGCGATCCGGGCGCTGTCCTTGCGGTTCATTTGGCCCGCGCCGACGCCGAGGGTCTGGCCATTTCTAGCATAGACGATGGCGTTGGACTTCACGTGCTTGGCGACGGTGAAGGCGAACAGCATGTCACGCACCTCCGCTTCTGTGGGCGCGCGCTTGGTCACCACCTTCAGATCGGCCGGCGCCAGGCGAGCGTCGTCGCGGCTCTGCACCAGAAAGCCGCCGGCCACAGACTTGAAGGCGAGGCCGGGCGAAAGCGGGTTGGGCATGCCGCCGGTCGTGAGCAGCCGCACGTTCTTCTTCTTGGAAAAAAGCGCCACCGCATCGTCGTCCGCGTCCGGAGCGATGACCACTTCCGTCAGCAGTTTCAGAATCTCAGTCGCCGTCGCTGCATCCAGTCGGCCGTTCATGGCGATGATGCCGCCGAATGCGCTGACTGGATCACAGGCCAGGGCCCGCTCGTAGGCCTCCAGCATGGTCTTGCCTGTCGCTAGGCCGCAGGGGTTGGCGTGCTTGATGATCGCGCAGGCCGGACCCGCCGCCGGATCGAATTCGGCGATCAACTCGAAGGCCGCGTCGGTATCGTTTATGTTGTTGTAGCTGAGCTCCTTTCCCTGAAGCTGCTTGGCCGTCGCCACGCCGGTGCGCGGGTTGGGGAAGCGGTAGAAGGCCGCCTTCTGATGCGGGTTTTCGCCATAACGCATGGTCTGAACCAGCTCGCCGGCGAATGCGCGTCGCTTGGGCGCTTCATCGCCCAGGGCGTCTGCGAACCAGGCCGAGATCGCGGCGTCATAGGACGCTGTACGGGCGAAGGCGCGCGCCGCCAGCCGTTTGCGAAGGTCGAGGCTGGTCGCTCTGTCCGCCTCAAGCTCCGCCAGCACTTCACTTAGGTCGGCGATCTCGGTGCAGACGGCGACGTAACCGTGGTTCTTGGCGGCTGAGCGGATCATCGCCGGACCGCCAATGTCGATGTTCTCCACCGCCGTCGCGTAGTCGGCGCCGGAGGCCACAGTCGACTCGAAGGGATAGAGGTTCACATAAACCAGATCGATGCCGCCGATAGCGTGCTCGGCCATGGCTTTGGCGTGATCGGGCGCGTCACGCACGCCTAGCAGCCCGCCGTGCACCACGGGGTGTAAGGTCTTCACCCGCCCGTCCATCATTTCCGGAAACCCGGTGAGGTCGGAGATGTCCTTCACCGGCAGGCCGGCTTCGGCGATGGCCTTGCGGGTGCCGCCAGTCGAGACCAGTTCCACACCCATGCCAGCCAGCACGCGGGCGGCTTCAATCAGACCGGTCTTATCGGAAACGGAGATGAGCGCCCTTTTGATCGGGGCGCGGTCGGGGGCGGTGGGGAAATCGGGAGCGGCGGGCACGGCATCCTCCTGGCGTCAGAGAAAATGCCCAGGCGAGCGGCTGAGAATATGGTCCCGCGCTCCCCGGTGGTCGACCACCTTAGTTTCGCCAGTCACACGGAATGGCTGGGGCTTAGGCTGACACCCTCTCGGCGTCAACTTGAACGGCTTCGGGTGTGGCTAGCTCGTGAAGTGTCCGGTGTTTGTAGCTCGTGAAGTGTCCGGTTCTGATCGCTCCGTGATGAGGGGGCGAGGATGGACCGGGCGCGCATCA
>JAYUBY010000349.1:0-9545 GCA_043740635.1 Alphaproteobacteria bacterium | reverse complement strand
TGACCCTTGGACGCCGCAACTGGACCTTCCTGGGCTCCGACACCGGCGGCGATCGCGCCGCGGTCTTCTACACCCTGATCCAGACCTGCAAGCTCAACGCCATCAATCCCGAGGCCTATCTGGCCGACGTTATCGGCCGCATCGCCGAGCATCCGGCCAAGCGGATCGATGAGCTCTCGCCGTGGACCTGGCAGGCGCTCCAAGCAGAAGCGCAGGTAGCCGCTTAGCCTTGGCCCGATCGCCCGCGTCGCGGGCTATGACCGGACGCTTACCATTGCCAGAAGCGCAGGCAGTTATGAAAGAGCGATCGCCTCCAACCAGGCCTTCTGATCTGCCCAGGCGAGCGGCAATCCGTTCTTAAGAAGGCGCGAAGCGCGAGGCCACGAGGTTGAGCGCCAGCAAGGATGTCGAGTTGGAGGCGAGGGGCAAGAAAGGCTAGTCGGCTCAGTTGTCGGTCGTACTGGGTGGCCGGCGCCGCAGCTGCCATGAGTTCATCGGCTGTCGAGGTTGGAGATGAATGGAGCGCGGCGAGATCTACGTGGGCCCGCTTGAGCGCAGCAACGATCCCGGGATTGAGCTGACGTCGCGCTTCTTGCTCTCCGCCAATGATGGTCGTGCGACCGCCACGAAACTGAAGTCGCCTAGTCAAAACTATACGTGGCCCTTGGTTCGGTTCGGCCACGATGCGTTCACCATGGTCAAGGCGTCCCCGAAGTTTGCCAAGCGCCGTCTCAGGATGTTCGTCGCCAAATAGCGCCCGACAATTGACCACCAGGTGGATGCACTCGGACCTGACTTCTACACGCCGAACCACCGCGTTCAGGTCCGCCACCTCCAGTAGCGCGGAGCCTCCCAGCCGCCGCAGTTCTCGCACGAGAAACTCTTCGACTGCCGGCGCGGCCAAGCGGTGGATTGCGCGCTGTTCAGCCGATGCGGTGCGGCCGACTTGCAGCGTCATGGCGATGTAGTAGCGATACGGACTACCTCCTCTCCCATACGAATCTCCCATACGAAAAGCTCGGGCTCATCGCGACGCCATCGCGTCGAAGAGGATTCCCGTCAGAACGGACGCGATCGCTCGGGCCGGGCGGACGTGCTTGAGTGTCGCTTTGTCCGCGAGCTTTGCCTGTACCGCAGTAAAGGTAGAAGGGGAGACAAGTGGCGAGTGAAGGCCGCCGTGCGAAATCCCGGATGGCTCGAAGGGAAGGTCAGGGCCTATTTTGGGCTTGGTCGAGTTAAGCTGTCAGCACCATTTGCTCATTCACCCTGCTTGTTCAGATGACGTTCATTGCTCTCTTGCAACACACTTCTACCGTGATGTCGGCGCACTGGCGTGGCGGTGAAGTGCGTTGCTGTCGTTCAAGACCTGCGCGATTAGTGGCGAGGGTTCTGGGACGCCGAATGCCTCAAGGGAGTCGAGTATGAAGTTCGTACATATGACCGCTGCAGCGGTGCTGTTTGCTGGTGTCAGCACAGGTGTCGTTGCACAGGCCACGTCCACCGGAACCACATCGACGACAGCGATTGTCTCCGCTCCTCCATCCGGCGCCGGCGCTTCCTTTGGGGCCGACGTCAGGACGCTCGCTCATGCGCATGAAAACGACCCTACCCATCACGGCATCGGAACCATCGTCAGCGAAAAGACGCGCGCCAAGCCACACGGCGTTACCCGTGTGTCCAGCCAGGGTCGGGCCACGAAACCCGCAGAGACTGCGGAGACGAGTGACCTCGCAAACTCCTCCACGAACCACAAGACAAATGCGCCGTTTGGGGCAGACGTCAGGACGCTCGCCCATTCGCATGAAAACGACGCCCCCCATCACGGCATCGGGACCATCGTCAGCGCAAAAGCGCACGCCAAGTCAGAAGAGGTGACCCACGTAGCCAGCCAGGCTAGGGCCACAGATCCTGCCGGGACTGCGAAGGCGAGCCCCGTCGCAAACTCGTCCATGACCCCAGCCAAGACAAATGCATCGTTTGGAGCCGACGTCAGGACGCTCGCCCATTCGCATGAAAACGACGTTACACATCACGGCGTCGGAGCCATCGTAAGCGCAAAGGCGAAGGCCAAAGCAAAGAACGCCAAACACTCATCCGACCAACCGGATCCCGCGGAAGCCGTCGAGGCTAAAGGGACGAGCGAAGCCTCTCTAGCCTCCAAAGGTCGCCGCGACTCGACGCGTGACAGCGCCGCAGGCGTCGCGACAGTCAGTTCCGCGAGCAGAGACATCGCCAATCACAAGGGCGCGGTCGCCGATCTTCGCTCATCGGTCCGCTCCGAGGTAGGGGAGAACCGCAGCAATGTCGCGGCGACCCGATCAGACGTGTCGTCAACGCGCGGCGAAGTGGCGTCGACGCGCGCTGAGGTGGCAGCGACCCGGTCGGATGTAGCCTCGACGCGCGCTGAGGTGGCGGCCACGGTCGCGAATGCTAAGGCCGTTCGCGAGACGGTCAAGGCGGCCCGCCCGGGTCACTGATACATCAGCTCCTGCTCGGCATGTCTTGGGCGGAACTCACGAACTATCACTAACCCTCCCCGCGGTTCGGCAGAGCTGGGGGACAAACTTAAGCCGGACACCGGCATGGGCGGCGGAGGCGATCCTCCAACGCAAAGGGGCGAACCAGCATGAAACTGACCGCAATCTCGATGCTTGCCGCAGCGATGTCGATTGCGGCCGCGTCGGCCTTCGGGCAGGAGGCGCCGGCCTCACAGGTGATTTCGCTTTCTGCTGGCGGCGACTATTCGTCCGGCGCATACGGCGGTACGGTGAAGACCAATATCTTCGTCGCGCCCCTTTCCATCGCCGACAAGGTGGGGGTGTGGCGATTGTCGGCCAGCATCCCCTACCTGCGGATCTCCGGCCCCGGCAACGTGGTCATTGGCCCTGATGGACGTCCGCTTCCGGGTGTCCCTGGCGTTGCGGGAACGCGCAGCGGCTTCGGTGACCTCTCGCTTGCCGCGACGGCGTCCGTGCCCGCCGACGTTCTGGGCGGGTTTACCTTGGACCTGACCGGTCGTGTCAAGCTGCCGACCTCCCGGTCAAGCGAGCATCTGGGGACGGGCAAGACCGACTATTCGATGAACGCTGACCTTTCCTACCCGATAGGAAATTGGGCGCCGTTTGTGGACGTCGGATACCGCATTCCAGGGCGGCCGAGCGGGGTCGACCTTAAGAATAGCGTCACCGCATCAGCGGGAACCAGCTACGCTATGGGCCAAACGGTTTTCATCGTTTCCTATGACTACAGCCAAGCCAGCAGTCCCTTGGCGAAGAACGCCCAAGAGGTGTTCGGCGCTGTGAGCACGCCGATCGCGCCCCGAGTCAATGTGACCTTCTACGGTATCGGCGGTCTAAGTAACGGCAGTCCCGACTACGAGGCAGGATTGCTATTCACGCTGAAATTGAAGTAACATTTCAACCAACATATTAGCGGACAACGTGAATTTTGCTCGTCTGTTATTCAGACGACCCCGCATAGATCGTGTCCGATTTGGACAACTGGCTAGAGTTAAACATTTCCACGTGTGATATTGTGTTTAGGGCAGGTTAGAACTTACTTGGTTGAACGTGCCGGAGAGCTTAGCACCCATTGCACTGAGTGCGGCCACGAGGACCACGGCGACCAAGGCGGCGATCAAACCATACTCAATAGCGGTGGCCCCAGAGTCGTCGTCGATGAAGTTTGCGATGAACTTTGGCATACAAAAGCCTTCCTAGCTTGAACGCACCCGACCCCTGACCTCCAATCGGGAGGGACTAGCAAAAAGGTCTATTCACGCTCGTCATGGCACGGGAACCGTCGTGGTCGCCCGAAGCGTGAGCGGCCAGTTGGAGATGAAGGGAACCGAAAGGGTGGGTTGATAGACGCTGGAGGCGCGAAAGACAGGAGCGCCCGCCGTCGAGTTGTCGGTGACAAGCGTGACTTTAACTTTGCTGGTGTCGACCATACCCGTAAGCTTTGCGTTCACAGCAGTCTGCAATTGTGTTTGGGTAATCGTTGGATCAAGCATCAAACTGCGAGCAGTGGACTCCAGTTCATAGCGGACCGTTCCCGCACAGTGCATGATCCAGGCGACCTGAAACCCCCCAATGAGCAGGGTCAGGAACATAGGAATCACAAGGGCGAATTCGACCGCCGTAGCGCCCTCTTCGTTGCGCCAGCCAACCTTCTGTCTCCGGTGGTTAGCGGACACGAATAACATCATTTTGCGAGAGCACGTGCGACTGCATGAGGCCGGAATATGTTCCGGTCGCCGCCAGGGTGACGAACACAGATGGTAAGTTCGAGTTGCTGCAGACTGTCGTACAAGAAACGGCCGTGGAGCCGCACGTGCAGGCGCGCACGATCGATACTGCGCCGTTCGCCGGCTTCGTCGACCACGATGCGCTGGACACCGTCTGGGCGACGGTGTCGTCCGAGCCGCCAGTTTCATAATAACGGGCGCCCGTGTGCATTGCCGTGCGCATGTCGGAGAGCTGGACCTCCCGTTGCCAGCCGTCTACCGCCATCACCAGCAGGCCAATGACGATCGGGGCCACGAACGCGAACTCGATGCCGGCGACGCCGCGCTGATTGCGAAGGAAAGTCTGCATGAGGCGCATCATTCTACCAACTTTACGGCTTGGCGCGCCGGGATCGCGGTCATTCCCTGCGCTGAACAGTCGACCGAGATCGAAGTGCTGCCGGTCCATTGCAAGGTGTCCGCCACAATCTGTGTGCAGCCATTGATCCCCGAGAAGTTGCCAAGGTAGCTCACCGCCTCGGTCGGGAAATAGAGGTCCCCGGTCATCTTTGAACTTGAATTGCCGTTGAAGGTGTTACTTCCGCCCACGGCGTTTCGGTCACCGAAAAATAGGATACCCGAATAGATTCCCGAGGTCGGCGCGGAGAGGTTTACCTGTGAGTTGCCATTCATCGAGACCGTCGAACCAGACTGAAGGAAGATGGTCACCCCCGAACCGCTCACGTTGGCGGTCGCGTTAACGGTGAAGTTGCCTCCCGATATATAATAAATGCCGGGAGCCAGGGTCACGTTGCCCTTTAAGGTCATGCCGCTGGAATAGTGCCCGGGAGATAGGCTGACGTTGCCACTGCCGGGGATGCTGCGGTTCGGGCCGGGGCTGGGGGTCGGCAGGGTGTCAAACGGGTCGCGCTCCCGGGGGGCTTGGGTGATCACACTGGGACAACCCGACAGGGTAAGCCCGCCGTTGGTCAAGACGCCGCCCGCGGACATTACGCAGTCGGTGTTGAGGCTCGCCGAGCCCCACACGTGAACGGCGTCACTCGCGATAGAATTCGACATGACGTCGCAACCGACCAGGTTCACGCTTGTGTTGCCCTGGATGTTGACGGACTGGCTCGCAGTCTTGTCCAAGGCCAGGATGCACGCGCTGGACGCCGTTCGGTAGATTGCCACCGCGCGAGCGTGAACAACCAACGCCTTATTATCGAAGAGCACGGTGAAGAACCGAGGCACGTTCTGGCTAAGCGTCACTTCGACGGCCGTCGCGTTTTGATTAGGGCCCGTGACGGGCGGGCTGTTCACTTGGATTGTCCCGGTCGTCGACGACCAGCCGTTGGCGTTTGCGGCCGAGGCCGCGTTTGCGGAAATTTCGCTCGCCGTAAGGCCCCCGCGGTTGTCCAGCGCGCCAGCATAGGCGGCGGCGTCCGCAGCCACTTGGAGGCGCGTCTGGGTAATGTATTCGAAGCTGGTCTCAACGCCCAGGCCGGCGGCTCCCACCACAACGGGAAGCGCCAGGGCGAAAACCATCAGAACGTTGCCGCCGTCGTGCGACGCCGCTCGGCGGGCGCGAAGCAGTCCAGAGCAAAATTGATGCATATCCATCGGATTAGTTTGCCGACGGGACCGTAAATGTGTCGTCAACATATATCATGAATATAACGGTAACAACGATCTCAAATATCCAGTCACCCCGGCCAAGCTGCGTTTACACGATGCACGATTTACTTGAAAACTCGGAGGGGCCACCGTCAGCTGTCTGGAAGATCGATTGCCCGAGCTCAGGAACTTTCAACAACCCGGCCCATCGCGTCCAATAGACGCGGATCATAGGCCTTTTGTACGTGATTGTTGTTCCACAATCCGCTGGTGCAGACGCGATTGTGGCTGCTGGAACGCCCTAGCCATCTCGGCGAGGGCGGGTCGGTGCGGCTCGGTGAATTGCTCAGCAGAGCGACGGCATGGCGCACGAAAAAATCGCGGCGGCCGTCCGGTGACGGCGCGTCTGGGATCTCTATCCATACAAACGGCATCCGGCGGATGTAGGCGCTCACCTCGAATTCCAGATCCGCCTCGGCGGTGGCGGCCGACGCCAGGTCGATAGGCAAACGCTGCGCTGCTTCGCGCAGACTTCCTCCAACACCCCAGCTTGGCAACGCGCGATTGGATCGTCGCAGGAGCGCCTCCCCAACCAGCCGCCGGAAGATCGCTGACCGATGGTTCCCTTTACCCAAAGCACCGCCCCGGTCTGACAAGTGACCCCCCCAGCGGTGCATGGGGGCGGCCGGTGGGGTGGACCGCGAAGCGACCCTTACAAGCCGGTCGCCAACGCCGGACGCTGAGCGCAGCTCGCCCGGTTCAAAGAAGAAGTAGACGCCGCGGACCGGCCAGGGCCGGTGATCATCTTCGTCCAAAAGTGTCCGCCGCCCTCCGAGGCGTTGTTCGAGCCGGGAGAGCGTCTCGTAAAAGGCGGCTAGGTGTTCGATTCGTTGGTCGGCCATGCACCCGCTTAAGTCCCGCGACATAAGCCGATTGCGAGATTGGCCCGCTGAAGCACGGCCGAGTGCATTAAAAGCGTCCGAGTAGTTGCCCAGAAAAGACTTCGTGTACGACGTTTGCTCAACTGACACTTGCGCGATCATTTCCAGATTCGTATAAATTCTAGCCATTGTGCGCTGCATAGCCTGAGTAAATATGAATCTTCTCGGCCTCTCACCTTCAAGCTTAATTGTGATGGATGCCCGCTTTCGATGGTGTATGGCCCCTCGCCCGGTTGCGGACGCCTGATATGCGCTTGCTGTTCGTCAGACCGGCACTTTGCTTACAGCTTCTCAGACCCCACCTCGCAGTGACGCCTTTGGTGTTCGGATAGCGGTTCCCATCACCACGGCCCTCAGAGGACTCTCACCTTCAAGTCATCGATCGGAAACCACGCCGAATAAACAGTGCTCTCGCACCAGGCGTCATGCCTGCCACACCACGAAAAAGCCCCGGCGCCTGGCCGGGGCTCTTTCTCAAATTTTGCTGCGTCATTGGGCGAGCGCTGCGACGCTGCGACGACGGCGGATCACTGCGCCAATGCCCCCAAAGCCGAGGATCATCAGAGCCCACGACGTAGGTTCCGGAACGCCGCCAGGAACAAGGGTGCCGCCGACAACACCTGTCGCCACAACAATATGGTCGGCATTCAACCGCGCGACATCGACGGCAAAAAAGATCGGCGGGGTGCCTCCATTGCTCCCCAGCGTCAGTCCGCTTCCGATAACATCAAAGCTCATCTCGTTGATGCCAGTCGTAAATATGGATCCATTGTTGGCTACGCCGTGCCAGTCCAGGCCATAACCCCACCCAGCGTTCGTGCTGAACGAGTGTGCGTTAAAGCCGCCACCGCCGCTCTCGGAAATCGGTGAGGTGCCAAACTGGGTTGTGGTTACCTCGTCGGCGGCGATGCCGTCGTGAGTATCTTTGATGTTCTGCAGCGTAACAGCCGGGTTTGACGTCAAATCGAAGCCTAGGGCGTCATGTCCGCCGCCGGCCTGATTAAAAAAGAGGTTTGCCGCCAGATCGACATCGATGTGCAGGCCGCCAGCGATGGATGTTACCGTAACGGAACCGGCGCTTGTCGCGGGCAAAACGATACACGTGCTGCTGCAGGCATCCTGATTCAAAATGTAGGTAGCCGCATTTGCGCCGCCAGCTAGCGCAGCCGTACCAACAGTTGTCGCTAGAAAGATTGAAATACGCATCATCGTGTCCCCACAAATTGAGAAAAAAATTCTAGCCCAAATTCTTTAATGATTACTCTCGACTTCGCGTGACGAGGGAATTACTTTCGCCGGGGTGCTGTCAGTCTAACGGAAACTTGTCTCCACTTGGGCGCAGCTAGCCCAGCCTAGGCCTGGCTCTAGCCCACGACCTCCCACCACTCAGCCAGCGCGGCTTTGTCAGGCCAAACTTCAGAGCGCGGCAACCGACGCGCCGTAACCGCGCCGGATGGCTCGATCGACGAACCCGTTCCGCTACTTCGAATCCTCGCCCGAGGTGATCCGCCAGGTGGTGATGATGTACGTGAAGCACCCGCTGTCGCTGCGCAACGTCGAGGACCTCTTGTTCGAGCGCGGCATAGACATTTGCCACGAGACGGTCCGGCTGTGGTGGAACGAGGGCGAGGTGCTGGAATCCTACATAACCACCACCCGAGATAAGGCGGCCGCGCTCGCCTTCATCAAGCGAGCGATGAAGCGGCACGGCCGGCCGCAAGCCGTGGTCACGGACGGGCTAAGATCCTATGACGCCCCCCCGAAAGAGATCGGGAATGCCGATCGTCAGGAGGTGGGACGCTGGCTCAACAACAGGGCCGAGAATTCACACCAACCATTCCGACGACGAGAGCACGCCATGGAGCGATTTCGTAGGATGAAGACGCTCCAGAAATTCGCCGCCGTACACGGCACGGTCCACAACCACTTCAATCAGGAACGCCACCTCATTAGCAGAGACCTCTACCGCGAACAGCGCTCAGCCGCTCTGGCCGAGTGGCGGGAGGTCATAAGCTAGAGCCAGGTCTGGGTTGGGCTAACTGCGCCTGAGTGGAGACGAGTTGCGGTTAGATTGACAGCACCCCAAGACCCCTTCCGCTAATTCGACTCATCGCCCGAGGTGATCCGCCTCGTGGCGAAGATGTACGTGAAGTACCCGCTGTCGCAGCGCAACGTCGAGGACCTGCTCTTCGATCGTAGCATCGACATTTGCCACGAGACCGTAAGGCTCTGGGGGAACCGGTTTGGCCCGATGTTCGCCGCGGAGATCAGCAAAAAGCGGGTCGATCGGATGCGCACCCAAAATCATTGAAAGTGGCACTTGGACGAGGTTTGACCTCACCCCGACAGATCGTCACCGCAGACCAACGTCACACCGTCCACAGATGACAGAACCTTGTCAGGGGCTCGGTCCGAGCGGTGCTTTCGGATCCACCGATCCTGCGGGAAGGTCTGTGGTTTCGTCGGTGAGGCTGACCGTCGGTGTCTCGTCCGGCGGCGGGTTGTTGAACGCCGGATTGTCGGGTGGCGTTTCCCGCGCCGTGGGCGCCTCGCCTCGGGCCGGTGCCGCCCCATCGCGCAAGGTCGGCGCCTCTCGCGAGACTGGGCTCGGCGCGGCACTGTCAAAGCAAACGCACGAGGCCATAGATTTCACGTCTTGTTAGGTGATGAGGCTCATATCTCAGATGACCGGTCGCCGCGTCTATCTCGTGTTTTGTTGATGAGCAATGGCTGCTGCCCGAAAACCCGGACAGCGGCGGGGC
>JAYUBY010000348.1:0-15732 GCA_043740635.1 Alphaproteobacteria bacterium | reverse complement strand
GGAACGAAGACGTCTCCAGCCTCGATGATGTCGGGATCCAGCAGATTGAGGACGGCCGCCCACTTGTTGGGGCTAGCCGGCATCCGGTAGCCATCGCCGAAAGGAAGCTTGGTTGCCGAGACGGTGTAGACGCCGGGTGCCTCGCGCCGCGTCGACTTGCCAGGAACCACTAAGGTGTGGCGGATGTCCGGCCGACGTTTCTCGAGCCAAGTGCGCTTGGCTGTGAGGTAACGCTTCACCCCACCAGAGCGCGGCGCATACATCATGGTCGTGTCGATCAGATGGAAGCCCGGTGTGACGTCCGTACGGATCGGTCCGCCTTCAGGATCTACACGCAGAACGCCGGATTTCGCCGTAGAGGCGTCGAACACACGCTCAGTCCTTCTATCCTCGATGCCCTCAGGCGAGGTCGACGAAGAGGCAACGAACAGCGACGCGGTCCGATCCCGGCGAAGCTTGGCCGCATGATTTCGACCTGCCGATTTTTTCCAGAGTCTGGCCAGGGAACTGCGCCTTCTTCACTGCTCAAGCTTAACGTTCAAATTGGGTCGAAGCCATGGCGAGGCAACCCCCTTTAATGCGGATCGTAAGCTTTAGCGAACTCCGGACGAGCGCTAATGTTGGGTAGGAACTGCGGATTGGTCCTCGCATGCGTCGCCTGCTCGAAAGCATAGCCGAGCGCCAGTAGCCGCGCTTCCGTCCAGGCGGGGCCGATAAAGGAGACGTTCACCGGCAAGCCCGACACCGCGCCCATAGGGAGCGTCAGGTGCGGATAGCCCGACACTGCAGGTAGCGTCGAATAGGAGCCGAGGCTTCGGCTTCCGTCGATCGGATCGACGATGGACGGCGGTCCGGTCGAGGGGCCGACCAGGGCCTGGACGTCATTGGACAAGAACATTTTGTCGAGCGCCTCGCGGGCCAGTCGTCGGGCGTCGGCGCGCGCCTGCAGGTACTTGGCGTCGGTGATTGGCGGCGCCTTGGCCGAGGCCTCGAAAATTTCTTGCGCGAACAGCGGCATCTCCCGCGGCTCCTTGACGTTGAAGGCGATCAGGTCATCGAGCGTCCGGGCCTTCACCGCTGCAGGCAGGGTGGCGAGATAGCTGTTCAGCGCCGCCTTGAACTCGATGCGCAGTGCAATGCCCTCATTGGCCGAGACTGCGTTCATCGCTGCGTCGTCAGGACCCTTGATCTCGACCAGCACCGCGCCGGCTTTTCGTAGCGCCAACAATGCGTCCTCGAAGACCGCGTCGGTCTGTGGCGATCTCCCTTGGTTCATCCGCAGAACCCCGATCCGCATGCCCTTCAGTGCATCGAGCTTTAGCCCTGCCAAGTAATCGACCTTGTGGGCGTCTGCGTCCTTGGTTCCTGGATCCATCGGGTCGGAGCCAGCCATGGCGTTCAACATGGCCGCGGCGTCAGCAACGCTACGGGTCATCGGCCCGGGCGTGTCCTGTTCCGCCGAGATCGGCACGACATAGGTTCTTGAGACGAGGCCGACGGTCGGCTTCAAACCGACGATCCCGTTGGCCGCGGATGGACAGGTGACGGAGCCGTCGGTTTCAGTGCCGACGGCCAGCGTGACGAGCCCAGCCGAGACCGCAGCGCCAGAGCCCGCGCTCGAGCCGCAGGCCGTACGGTCTAGCGAATAGGGATTGCGCACCAGGCCACCGATCCCAGTCCAGCCACTGATCGAATGGGTGGAGCGGAAGTTAGCCCATTCCGACAGATTGGCTTTGCCGAGGATCACCGCACCCGCGTCGGTCAGCCGCTTCACGAGCGGTGCGTCACGGCCGGTGACATTGTCCTTCAGTGCCAGCGAACCGGCCGTGGTCGCTGTGCCGTCGGCGGACTCGATGTTGTCTTTTAGCAGGACCGTTACGCCGTGCAGGGGACCGCGTATGTGGCCGGCCTTGCGCTCAGCGTCGAGCTTCCTGGCGTCGGCCAGCGCGTGGGGATTGAGCGCGATGACGCTGTTGAGTCTCGGGCCGGCTTTGTCGAGAGCCGCGATCCGGGCAAGGTCATCCTTGACCAGCTGCTCAGAGGTCAAAGTTCCGGCCCGCATGGCCGCCTGTTGCTCTGCCCCCGAGGCGAAAGGGCTAGGCGCGGAATATTTGGATTGGCCGTGTGCGGACGCCGCAAGGACGACCAGCGCTGCGGCGAATGTGACCGTTTTTAACATAGCTCCCCCGACTCCAACCATTCCATAGGAGCTGAGCTCGACGAAAAACGCCAGCCGAGTCCGGCCTCAGATGCAACGAGGGCCGCGCCTCGCGGCGCGGCCCTCGGTCTTGGAAACAAAGGCGGAGTTTAGCGGCTCAGGGCGCGTCGGGCGGAGTCCTTCATGGCGCCGACGCCCTTCTCGACCTTTCCGACGGCACGCTCGGTCGCGCCCTCAGCAACCATCTTGTCGTTGCCTGTGGCCTTGCCGATACCTTCTTTGATCGATCCACCAACTTCCTTGGCTGCGCCGGCGATCTGGTCCTTGTGCATGAGAATGCTCCTTGGCTTGTCGCGGGCCAGGACGGCCCTAAGGCGATCGGTACGCTTGGCGGCCCATTGAGTTCCACTGGGGCGGCACATCGGCGCGCCCGTTGCGCCCGAAGCCCCGCACGGCTATCTGCACGACTTAATCCCCAATCCATTCGATCGAGCGGTCCGAACGCCCCATGGCGCAACAATACATTTTTCAGATGCAAGGCCTGACCAAGGCTTTCCCCGGCGCGCCGAAGAAGACCTTTTCGGACATCTGGCTGTCGTTCTATCCGGACGCCAAGATCGGCGTCGTCGGCGTCAACGGCTCCGGCAAGTCGACTCTGCTCAAAATCATGGCGGGCCTCGACAAGGACTTCCAAGGCGAGGCCTTCGCGGCCGAAGGTATCAAACGCGGATACCTCGAGCAGGAACCGCAGCTCGACAATAGCCTCGATGTCTGGGGCAATGTTGTCGCCTGGTGCGAAGAAAAGAAGCTCTTCGACGAGTACAACGCGATCGCGACCAAGCTGGGCGAAGACTACACCGACGAGTTGATGGAGGAGATGACCGCCCTCCAGGAAAAGCTGGACGCTGGCGACCTCTGGGACATCGACAGTCGAATCGAAATGGCGATGAACGCCCTGCGTTGTCCGCCCAACGATTGGTCGGTGGATAAGCTCTCCGGCGGTGAGCGCCGCCGCGTGGCGCTCGCTCGCCTGCTGCTGTCCAAACCCGACATGATGCTGCTGGACGAACCTACCAACCACTTGGACGCCGAGAGCGTCGCGTGGCTGCAGCACCACCTGGAGACCTTCCCGGGCTGTATCATCCTGGTGACCCACGACCGCTACTTCCTGGACCAGGTGACCAAGTGGACGCTGGAGCTCGACCGCGGCAAGGGCCTGCCACACGAGGGCAACTACTCATCCTGGCTTGAGGCCAAGACCAAGCGGATCGCCCAGGAAGAGCGCGAGGAAGCCGGCAAGAAGCGCGCGATCGACCGCGAACTCGCCTGGGTACGCTCCTCGCCCAGCGCGCGCCGCACCAAGTCCAAGGCTCGTCTGTCCGCCTTCCACGACTTGCAGAACGAAGCGGAGAACGCCAAGCAGACGTTCGCGCAAATCCAGATCCCGCCGGGCCCGCGCCTGGGCCAAGTGGTCATCGAGGTCAGCGGCCTTGAGAAAGAATACGGCGACAAGCTCCTCTTCAAAGACCTCACCTTCAACCTGCCGCCCGGCGGGATTGTTGGCGTGATCGGGCCGAACGGCGCCGGCAAGTCGACCCTCTTCAAGATCATCACGGGTCAGGAAACGCCGGACCAGGGTAGCGTGCGCCTGGGCGAGACCGTGAAGCTGGCCTACGTCGACCAAAGCCGAGACAGTCTGGATCCCAAGAAAAACGTCTGGGAGGAAATTTCAGGCGGCCTCGACATCATGAAGGTCGGGGGACGCGAAATCCCGTCACGAGCCTACGTGGGCTCCTTCAACTTCAAGGGCGCCGACCAACAGAAAAAAGTGGGACTGCTGTCGGGCGGGGAGCGTAACCGCGTGCATCTGGCCAAGACCCTCGCCGCTGGCGGCAACGTCCTGATGCTCGACGAACCGACCAACGACTTGGACGTGGAAACACTAGGCGCCCTGGAATCGGCGCTGGAGGACTTCCCCGGTTGCGCCGTGGTCATTAGCCACGACCGCTTCTTCCTGGACCGCCTGGCCACCCAT
The DNA here is from genome assembly GCA_043740635.1 of Alphaproteobacteria bacterium. GTDB lineage: Bacteria > Pseudomonadota > Alphaproteobacteria > Caulobacterales > Caulobacteraceae > Phenylobacterium. The sequence continues at coordinate 11,539 of JAYUBY010000348.1, read as the reverse complement.
ATTCTGGCCTTTGAGGGCGATAGCCAGGTCGACTGGTTCGAGGGGAACTTCGAAGCCTACGAAGAAGACAAGAAACGCCGCCTTGGCGCCGACAGCCTCATCCCCCACCGGATCAAGTTCCAAAAGTTTACGCGTTAGAGGTCGCGGTTACTTCGGCCGAGCGTCCTGCGAGGGCGGTGCGGCCGGGTTAGGTGGATTGACCTGCAACGACGGCGGGGTGTTCAGGATTGGGGCCTTGGCTTCGTCTCGCGCCGCTGGGTCAGGCGCGATCGCAGTGTCACCTGGCAGGCTAGGAGTCGCGGCCGACGTTGCACTGGTGTTGACACCCACACCCGTCTGCGCAGCGGCCCACCAGTCCTTTGTGGCGCGGAGTTTGGGCGAGGCCTTCAGATAGGCGTTGAGCTGACTGTAGGGGATCGGCTGCCTCGGGCTGCTAGCCGGTGTGGCCAAGGCTTGGCCAACTGTGAAGATGGCGACCGCGCCAGCGGCCAACAGAATGGTCTTCATGGGAGTGTCCCTCACGATAGAACGCCGCACAGGCGACGCAACTTAAACCCTTGAGTGGGATCAAGGTTTCGCACAGCGGCGCACGCGGCTAGCCCGTCGGAATCTCCCGCACCTTGCGGAGCGGCGAAAGGGCGCCGACCAGAGGTCCGATCAAAAGCCCCCCTATGGCAAGGAGTAGCGTCTCGCGCAGCCCAAACGCCTGCCCAACGCACCTCCGAGCAGGGCGCCTGCAACCGCCGTCCCTCCGCCGACGACCCGAAAGGTCGCGCCGACACGCCCAAGCACACTTTGCGGAAGGACGCTCTGCCGAAGGCTGGCGGCCAGAATTAGCGGAACAACGCCGAAGGCATCGCCCAGGAATTGCGAGATAACCAGGGCCGCTATGCCGCTGACCAGGTTCGCCGGCGCAAGCAGAACGATCATAGTCCCCAGAGCCGAAAGGGCGCCCGAAGCGCAGATCGCCGGTCCGACACCCAGCCGCCGCGCCATCGGCATGGTTACCAGGGAGCCTGCCAGTGCTCCCAAGCCACCGGTGGCGATCCCGAGGCCGAGGAGGGCAGGACTGAGGCCCAGTCCACGCAGGACGAAGGCGACGTAGAGCGCTCCAAAGAAGCCGCCGAACAGACCGCCGATCCCGGTCATAATCAGCAGTGCCCTGACGCGCGGTTCGTCCCACGATGTCGATGCTCCAGTGATCACCCCGTCGGCCCAGCCCCGCCTTTTGCGCGCCAGGGGGACGGGACGGCTCGGGTGTGCGGATCTGGGCAAGCAGCAGGGCTGAGACCAGATATGTGAAGGCGTTCACCGCGACAGCGATTGGCGCGGGGAGCCACTGGAAGAGCACGCCGGCCAGCGCCGGGCCGCCCATCTCGGCGACGGATTCTGTGACACTGAGTTTGGCGTTGGCGTCGGTGACGTCCGCCTTGCCAACGAGCCCCGACAGATAGGCGTGGTCAGCGATGTCAAAGAGCACACTACACGCCCCGACCAGAGCCGCAGCCGCATAGACCTGCGGCATGTTCGGCAGGCCCAGTCACGCAGCCAGCGGCAGGGTGATCAAGATCACCGCGCGAGCGATGTCAGCGCCGATCAGATGGGCCGCCGCGCGGTGTGGTCCACGAAGTCGCCCGCCGCCAGGCCCACAAGCAGGGCTGGTCCGCTGGAGAACGCATAGAGTAGACCCAGTTGCCCGGGCGTCGCGGCCAGACCGATGACCGCCATCATCGGCAGGCCGTCCCGGGTGATCCGGGCGCCGAAGTCGGACACCGCTTGGGCGGCCCAGAGGCGGAGGAAATCGCTTTGCCGCCAGAGCGGGCTTTTGAAGGTCATGTGAGGGATCGATGGCTTCAGGCGCAGCGACGTGCCGCGAGACCGCCCGTCACCAGGGTGAGGGCGAAACTTCGGTGAGCGCGATTTATCTGGCCGCCGTGTCGGCCACCGTGAGGTCTTACTGAAGATCGACGCTTTGCGGGTCAAGTTTGGCGACCGACTGGGCAACCCCAATGCGACCATTGACATGGCAGCCGGGCGGACAGGCTTTTGATCCTGTCGCTACGCTCTTGGATCGCTTCCGACTTACAAATTTCGCGCTACATGAGAGGAGTTCATCCTGAGGGAGGACAGCATTTCCAAAAGGAAAATAAAGCTCATGATCAACAAAAGAAGCAGAAGCGGCGAATTCAAGCCCAATCTGCTAAATGTAGTTGATTAAGTATTCTATAGGGACGGCCTTGAAGGTTTCCAACATTATAACCGGTGCGGCCGCGGCCGTTTTGGTCTTTGCCGCTGGGCAAACTCTTGCAAACCCGAGCAACGTCAACGAACCCATTCGGCACGTTATTCTCGATCTGGATGGCACGGTCATCAGTCACTCGTGGACGACCGTCACGATCTCATTTGTCGCGACAGCCACGACGTCGGACATCGGGTTTGCATTCCGTGACGACCCCGCTTTCATCTATTTTGACAATGCGTCAGTTACGACGGGATCGAGCCCTAATCTTTTAAGCAATGGAGGGTTCGAAACCGGAGATCTGAATGGATGGACTTATCATAATCCAAACAACGCTACGTTCGCAGGCAATGTCGCGAACGGGGGAAATCCAGGGTTTGCCTGGCTTGACGGTTCAGTCCAGACCTATGATACGCTAGATAAGTTTATAGCTACGAGTATAGGCTATACCTATCACGTGATTTTTTGATTACTTCGAAAACAGCGGCAACAGCACATTTTCTCGGCTAAGCAGCAATGGAGATATCACAGACAACGGCGGCAATGGCCTCAACATCGTCGTCTATGCCGGCAACGCTGCGCCGGCGCTATAGGGCGGTGTGCCTGAGCCCGCGTCCTGGTCTCTGATGATTTTAGGCTTCGGTGGTCTAGGTGCTGTGCTGCGCCACCGTCGCAGCCAAGTCGCCCTGACCGCCTAGGCCAGCGTCTCAATCGAACGACCAGAGCCCCAGCTTTCCAAGATCGCTGGGGCTTTTTCGTCGTTCGCTTTCCGGCGTCTGACCCTTTTTCAACGTAATCCATCCCTGGCGTCGATCGAAACTGGTGGCCAACCTCCGCGGGACCGCCCCCGCCCCCGGCGATGCTCCTTTGCCTGACGAGCGGCCGCGAACCGACCGTGGCGAATGACGTGCCGCCACGGGCTTGGCTATAGAGGCGGATGTTGAAGGGATGGGGGGGCGATGTCCGAGCCGTTAGTGTTGATTTCGGTTCCAATGCTGAGCGTGCTGGAGCCGAGGTTCGCGGCGGCGGGATTGACTATGGTCAGGGCCTGGGAGCTGAGCGAGGCTGAGCGGCCCTTCGTGCGCGCCATCGTCCATGCCGGGGAGTTCGTGCTCACGGAAGAGTTCCTTTCGAGCCTGCCGGCGCTCGGCCTAATCGCCTGCGTCAGCGTCGGATATGACGGCGTCGACGTGGCGTGGTGCCGAGCGCATGGGATCGAGGTTAGCCACGCCGAGGGCTTGAATGCCGAGGATGTCGCCGACCACGCCATCGGCTTGCTAATCGGCGCCTGGCGCAGCATTCCGACCTGGGACCGCACCGTTCGCGAGGGCCGCTGGAAGCAAGAGGACAGGATGGGCCCGCAGCCGAGCCTCAGCGGTCGCAGGCTGGGCGTGGTCGGTCTGGGTCACATTGGGGCTGCAGTGGCTCGGCGCGCCGAGGCCATGCGGCTAAACGTCAGCTGGTGGGGTCCGCGGGCGAAGGCGGCGGTCTGGCCACGCGCCGAGAGTCTTCTCGAACTGGCCCAGGCCAGCGACATCTTGGTGATCGCCTGTAGGGCGGAGCCGACAAACCGAGGCCTGATCTCCCGCGAGATCATCGAGGCGGTGGGAGCTCAAGGCCTGATCGTCAACGTCGCACGCGGGTCGCTGATCGACGAGGATGCTCTGGTGGCGGCGCTAAGGGACGGACGGCTGTGGCGTGCGGCCCTCGACGTTTTCGCGACCGAACCGACACCTTCCGAGCGCTGGGCCGACCTGCCCAACACCGTGCTCACGGCCCACACCGCTGGCAGCAGCAGCGAGGCTGTGCCGCTCATGGTCGCCCAATCAATCGACAATGTGCAAAGGTTCTTGGCGGGCGATGCGCTCGCGAGCCCCGTGACCTACGCCGAGGCGGGCTAAACGAGGGCGGCTGGAATGGCTCGGGTTGTCGGCATCGGTGGGGTTTTCTTCAAGGCGGAGGACCCCAAGGCTGTCCGCGCCTGGTACGCTCGCGTCCTCGGCCTCGACATCCAGAAATGGGGCAACGTGATCTGGCCGCACCCGGCGATCGGCAACGCCAACTGGAACGTGTTCGAGGCCTCTACGGATTACTTCGCGCCGTCGACCGCGCCCTTCATGGTCAACTTCATCGTGGACGACCTGGACGGCGTCCTGGCGAAGGCAAAGGTCGAGGGCGCAGAGCCGGTCGGAGAGCCGATGAGCAACGCCTATGGCCGCTTCGCTTGGCTTATGGATCCGGTGGGTGTGAAGATCGAGCTCTGGGAGCCGCCGCCGTCAGAACCCCCGGATCAATAGCCGCGCTTAAGGTGTGCGCGCGTTCCTGTCGTTAACTTGACATAAAGACATAAAGATATCTTTATGTAGTCAATGAAACTCTCATCGATCCAGACTGTCGATGTGCTGCGAGCAGCGGGCGAGCCGTCGCGGCTACGCATCCTAGCACTTTTGGCGCGCGAGGAACTCGCCGTTCTTGAGCTGTGCCGCGTGCTGGATCAAAGCCAGCCAAGGGTTTCACGACACCTAAAACTGCTGGCGGATGCCGGCTTGGTCGAGCGGTTTCCCGATGGGGCGTGGGTCTTCTACCGCCTGACGGGATCCGGTCGCGGCGGAGAGCTCGCCGCCCAGATCTTGGCTGCAATCGACACGGCTGACTCGGTCCTGCAGCGCGACGGTGAACGCCTGCAAACGGTGTGGGCAGAGCGCGCTGACGCCGCCGGCGAATACTTCGCTCGCAATGCAGCGCGCTGGGACGAGATCCGATCGCTCTATGTCTCTGACGCCGACGTGGAAGCGGCGATCATGACAGCCGCGGGATCTGGACCCTTCAAGCGGCTGGTGGACCTGGGGTCGGGCACCGGACGGATGCTGACCTTGCTGGGACCGCATGCCGATGCTGCCCTTGGCCTAGACCTTTCGCAGCAGATGCTGAACCTTGCGCGGAACCGAGTGGTTGAGGCGGGATTGGCGCGCTGTGAGTTGCGCCATGGCGACATCTTCGCGACCCGTCTTGCGAACGAGAGCGCCGACTTGGTGGTCGTCCACCAGGTGCTGCACTACCTGGCCGACCCGGCGGCGGCGGTGAAGGAAGCTGCGCGCATCGTGGCCGGCGGCGGCAAGCTGATCATCATCGACTTCGCCCCGCACCGGCTCGAGTTTTTGCGCGAACAGCACCAGCATCGCAGGCTGGGTTTCCCCGAACCGGAGATGGCCCGTTGGCTGGCTGAGGCGGGCCTGTGCAATGTGCAGGTCTCCGGGCTTCCCCCCACCGACAAGGCTGGCCTCACTGTCAAAATCTGGACCGCCGAACGCGGCCAGGAGCGCCAAAGGAGCGCGGCATGAGCCCGTCTGAAAACGTCCTTGGACCCATCGCGCGCGCCGGCGCCGGTGCAAGCCCACGCCCAAACGTCTCTTTCGAATTCTCTCCGCCCAAAACGCCGGAGGCTGAAGAGACCCTGTGGGAAGCAATCCGCCGGCTCGAGCCGTTGGATCCGACGTTCGTCTCGGTGACCTATGGAGCCGGCGGGTCGACGCGCGACCGCACCCACCGCACGGTTCTACGGATGTTGAAGGAGACGACGCTTCGGCCGGCCGCCCATCTGACCTGTGTCGAAGCATCCCGCGCCGAGGTCGACGAGGTGATCCAGGACTACTGGGACGCCGGCATACGCCACATCGTAGCCCTGCGCGGTGACCCGCCCGGCCAGATCGGCGGCGCCTACAAACCGCGCACCGATGGCTACTGTAACGCTACGGAACTGACTGCCGGCATCCGTACCATCGGCGAGTTCGAGGTAAGCGTTGGCCTATATCCGCACGTCCATCCGGAAAGTCCGTCCATCGACCACGACATCGATGTTCTGAAGGCAAAGATCGACGCCGGCGCGACGCGGGCGATCACTCAGTTCTTCTTCGATCTGGATGGTTTCTTGCGCTTTATGGACCGCGTCCGGAAATCGGGGGTTACCATCCCGATCTCGCCGGGGATCATGCCGGTGACCAACTTCAAAGGCCTCAAGAAGATGTCGGGGCCAATCGGCATTCAGCTTCCCAGTTGGCTCGGCAACCTCTTCGACGGGCTCGACAAAGACCCCGAGACGCGCCGGCTGCTCGCCTGTTCGGTGGCCACCGAGATGTGTGCCCGGCTGGCGGAAGAGGGATTTTCCGACTTCCACTTCTACACCCTTAACCGCGCCGACCTTACCTATGCGATCTGCCGCGTGCTCGGCGTGCGCGAACCCGACGAACCGAAGGAGGCTGCGGCGTGACCCGGACCGAACGCATCGCGGCGCTGAAGGCCGCCGCCAAAGAACGCGTGCTTATCCTCGATGGCTCCTGGGGCGTGATGTTCCAGAAGCGTGGGCTAACTGAGGATGACTACCGCGGAGACCGCTTCAAGGCCCACCACGGCCAGATGAAGGGCAACAACGACATCCTGTGTCTGACCCGGCCAGATATCGTAGGTGAGCTGCATGACGCTTATTACGCCGCCGGCGCCGACATCAGCGAGACCAATACCTTCTCGTCGACGTCGATCGGCCAGGGCGAGTACGGCCAGGAAGCCGCCGTGCGCGACATGAACCTCGCCGGCGCCCGCACCGCCCGCGAGGTCGCTGACCGCTGGACCGCACAGGAGCCGCATAAACCGCGCTTTGTCGCCGGCTCCATCGGCCCCTTGCCGGTGATGCTCTCCATGAGCTCCGACGTGAACGACCCGGGCGCACGCAAGGTCACGTTCGAGCAGGTCTACCAAGCCTATCGCGAACAGGTCCGCGCCCTGCACGAGGGCGGCGTTGATCTCTTTTTGGTCGAGACCATCACGGATACTTTGAACTGCAAGGCCGCGATCAAGGCTATCCTCGATCTCCAGGACGAGGGCTTTGAGCCCCTGCCCATCTGGATTTCGGGCACCATAACTGACCGCTCAGGCCGCACGCTCAGCGGCCAGACAGTTGAGGCCTTCTGGAACTCGGTGCGCCACGCCAAGCCGTTCGCGGTCGGCCTGAACTGCGCACTTGGCGCTGATCTGATGCGCCCGCACATCGCCGAGCTCGCCCGCATCGCCGACACGCTCGTCTCAGCCTATCCGAACGCCGGCCTGCCCAACGCCATGGGCGAGTACGACGAGACTCCGGACCAGACCGGCCACGCTTTGCACGATTGGGCCGAGCAAGGGATCGTCAACATCCTGGGCGGCTGCTGCGGGACGACGCCGGACCACATTCGCCACGTGGCCGACGCTGTGCGAGGCCTGAGCCCTCGCCCGATCCCGGAGCGGACCACGGCCATGCGGTTGGCTGGGTTGGAGCCGTTTGAGCTTGTGTAGTTCGCTACGCCGCACCTGTCTCGCTGGGAGTATTGGGGTGGGGGCGCCTGCTGCGAACCTGCTAGCCTTGCCCCGAAACGCCGAGCCGACCCATCCATACCCAACCCTCTCCCTGCAAGGGAACGAGGGCTTTGTCATCCGGACCTCGAACTGAGCGTATGCGACCCATCTTCATCAATATCGGCGAGCGGACCAACGTCACCGGCTCGGCCAAATTCCGTAAGCTCATCGAAGAGGGCGAATACGGGGCGGCCCTGAGCGTGGCGCGTCAGCAGGTCGAGGCCGGCGCTCAGGTCATCGACATCAACATGGATGCCGGTCTTCTGGATTCCCAGGCGGCCATGGTCACCTACCTGAACCTTCTGGCCGCCGAACCCGACATCGCCCGGGTGCCAGTGATGATCGATTCATCGAAGTGGGAGGTGATCGAGGCGGGACTACGCTGCGTCCAGGGCAAGGCGATCGTCAATTCGATCTCCATGAAGGAGGGCGAGGCCAAATTCATCGAACAGGCCCGCGCTTGTCTGCGCTATGGCGCCGCTGTCGTGGTCATGGCCTTCGACGAGGTGGGCCAGGCCGACACCGCCACACGCAAGATCGAGATCTGCCAGCGCGCCTACAAGATCCTGACGGAACAGGTCGGTTTCCCGCCCGAAGACATCATCTTCGATCCAAACATCTTCGCAGTCGCCACCGGCATCGACGAGCACAACAACTACGCGGTCGACTTCATCGAAGCCTGCCGCGAGATCAAGGCGAGCCTGCCTCACGCCCGCATCTCCGGCGGTGTCTCGAATGTGAGCTTCAGTTTCCGCGGTAACGAGCCGGTGCGCCGGGCGATCCACTCGGTCTTCCTCTACCACGCCATCGCCGCTGGCATGGACATGGGCATCGTCAATGCCGGCGAGCTGCCGGTCTATGATGACATCCCAGAAGAGCTACGCGAAGCTGTTGAGGACGTGATCCAGAACCGGCCGCAGCGCGATCCGGTCTTGACCAACACCGAGCGCCTCGTCGAGCTCGCGCCCAAATACAAGGGCGGCAAGTCCGAGGCCAAGGGACCCGACCTCACCTGGCGCGAAGGCACGATTGGTCAGCGCATTACTCACGCCCTAGTCAACGGTGTCACCGACTACATTGAGGCCGACACCGAGGAGGCCCGCGCGGCCGCCGCCCGGCCGCTCCACGTCATCGAAGGCGCGCTGATGGACGGCATGAACGTCGTGGGCGACCTATTCGGCTCGGGCAAAATGTTCCTGCCCCAGGTCGTCAAATCCGCCCGCGTGATGAAGCAGGCTGTCGCCTACTTGATGCCCTTTATGGAAGCCGAGAAGGAGGGCAAGCCCCGCCAGGCCGCGGGCAAGATTCTGATGGCCACCGTCAAGGGTGACGTCCATGACATCGGGAAGAACATCGTGGGCGTGGTCCTGCAGTGCAACAACTACGAGGTCATCGATCTGGGCGTCATGGTCCCGGCTGACCGCATTCTCGATGAGGCCATCGCCCAGAAGGTCGACATGGTCGGCCTCTCGGGCCTGATCACCCCCAGCCTTGACGAGATGGCTTATGTGGCGGGCGAGATGGAACGCCGAGGCATGACCATCCCGCTGCTGATCGGTGGCGCAACCACGTCGAAGACCCACACGGCCGTGAAGATCGAGCCCAAGTACAAGGGCTGCCAAACGACCTATGTCCTCGACGCAAGCCGCGCGGTGGGCGTGGTCTCGGGCCTGTTGTCGCCCACCGAGCGCGACCGCCTGATGGCCGAAACCAAGGCGGATTACGTCAAGGTGCGCGAGGCCTTTGCCCGCGGCCAGGACAAGCGCGCGCGATCAACCATCGACGAGGCGCGGGACAACGCCTTCACGCCCGACTGGACGACCTACGAGCCGCCGGCCCCCAACTTCATCGGCACGCGTACATTCGAGGCCTACGACCTCGCTGATCTGGCCCGCCACATCGACTGGTCGCCATTCTTCGCCAGCTGGGAGCTGATCGGCCGCTATCCGCAGATTCTCGACGATGACATTGTGGGGGAGGCCGCACGCGACCTCTACAAAGACGCCCAGGTCATGCTGCAGCAGATCATCGGCCAGAAATGGTTTGAGGCGAAGGGTGTGGTCGGCTTCTGGCCCGCCAACTCCGACGGCGACGACATCGTTCTCTACACGGACGAAACCCGGACCACCGAGCTCGCCCGCCTGCATAGCCTTCGCCAACAGATGGCGAAGGACAAATCCCAGGCTGAAGGCGGCCGCGCAAATGTGGCCCTGGCAGATTTCGTCGCGCCGGTGGGTACGCGCCCCGACTGGGTCGGCGGCTTCGCCGTTACCGCCGGCCACGGGGAAGCAGAGATCGCCAAAGCCTTCAAGGACAAGGGCGACGACTATTCCGCCATCATGGCCGCGGCCCTCGCCGACCGCCTAGCCGAAGCCTTCGCCGAAGCCCTGCACCGAAGGGTGCGGACGGAACTCTGGGGCTATGGCCCCGACGAAGCTTTCGACATCGACATGATGATCGCCGAAGACTACCGCGGTATTCGGCCGGCGCCGGGTTATCCAGCCCAGCCGGATCACACGGAAAAGGCGACCCTGTTCAAGCTGCTGGACGCTGAGGCAGCGACGGGGCTGGAGCTAACCGAGAGCTTCGCCATGTATCCGACGGCGGCAGTGTCAGGATTGTACTTCGCCCACCCAGAGAGCCACTACTTTGGGGTGGGCCGGATCGAGAAGGATCAGGTCGCAGACTATGCGCGGCGCAAGGGTTGGGACCTAAAGACCGCCGAGCGGTGGTTGGGGCCGATTTTGAACTACGAACCGGCCTGACGCTTCGTCGCGCGCTCGGACTGGGCCAGGGCTCAGCTCCATTTTTTCAATGCGCGCCGGCGGCGGCGGTTTTCGCGACGGCGTCCACGTAGCGGGCGCCTGACAGGATGTTGGGGAGGGAATGGTTTCCCTCGTGGCAAGCGCTCTCGTAGATCAGCTTCTTGGTGCGGAACCAGGAGAACTCGCCGAGCCAGGGCGCGGTGTAGGTCTTTGGGTCGATGACGGTGAACTGGTAGAGCAACTCGCGGCCCGAGATCGGCGTGAGGCGCTCGATCACCGTGGCGTCGCCTGGAACGATCAGGGTTGGCGCAATATGGAAGCGGTCGGCGTCGGGCATGCCCACGGTCTCGATAACCAGGGTGTTGCCCTCCCAATGGCCGATGGAGTCACCCAGGCGGGACCACGATACTTTGGGCGCGTGTAACTTGGTCAGCGGAACAACGCGGACGTCGTCGCCATATTCGACGTGGATCACCACGTGGTCAGGCGTCCGTAGGATCTGTATCTGGCTATCCAGGGCAAATGACGACAGCGGCGGCTGGCCTGCCCCCACCAGGCAGCGCTCCGCATTGGGGCGCTGTTCGGGATTGTCGGCTGGTCTGTCGGGCTGCGGCCCGGAGAGCTCCTTTCGCGCGGCGGCCGAATAAGGGAGTTTGCCGTCTGCCGGTAGGACGACGGCGCGTGTCCGCCGCTGGCCCCGGACGATCGATAGACCGTCGGACTGGGTCACCAGCATGGGAATCTCGGGGTCGAGCATGGCGGCGAACTCGTCCGAAAGAGCCTTACCGGCGATTGCGGCGAGGCCCTGGGCGTCTTGTTCGGAGACGATCAGCTGGTGGGTACCGGGCAGCGCCTCCATCGGCAGGATGAAGTTCACCCGCCAGTCGCCTTCGATACTAGGTTTCGCGCGGACCGGGCCTAGGTACGGCTGCGACGCCGCCGAGCCTGCGAGAAACGTGGCGCATGCGAGAAGGGTTGCCGCCTTGCTGATCTTCATGGCTATCTCCCGCGCCGCGGTTTCGCGGCGTGACGCCAGTTTTGCTCATCGATCGGTGTTATCTGCAACAGCCGCCGGTCTTTCGGACCCCCGCCTATTTCCCGCCAGTGGTCGTAGACTTCTCGGTGACGGCCTGTCGTTCCTCAGCCCGCG
>JAYUBY010000347.1:0-6557 GCA_043740635.1 Alphaproteobacteria bacterium | reverse complement strand
CATCAGACCCGCGCATCTCCAGCCCTCAAGCTTCGCTCGAAGGAGTGACTCATGCCGAGTGCTGCGCCGCTACGGACTTCTTCAACAGCCTGCTAGAGCTTCTTCTGGGCGGGAATGAACCCTTTGCGACGCCACACTCGGACCCAGTTGGTGAGGGTTTTAGCGGTGGTTGAAGGTCCGAGCGATTCGCGCACCTTGACGGCGATTTCCTCGTGACTGAGGGTCTGGTTCTTACCTGCGATCCTCATCGCCTCGCCCATGGCGCTTTCGTGAAGGCTCGCCTTTTTGGCGTTGGTCGCCGCCGCGCCAGCGCTCCTCCGGCCCCGGTCGAGTGCGTGCTCCTCGAGCTTATCAAGCCATCCTAAGCGGACCGCGTTCATGATCATGTCGATCTGCCCAAGCGTGACTCCGCGAAGGACGAGTTCGGCAATCTTTTCTGAGAGTCCATCGGGCGTCGTTGGACCCTCATCGTCCAAGGCGACCCGCAGTTCCGCGACTGCATTAAAGAGCCAAATGGCAGCCGACAACTTGTTGGAAGCAGCATCGCCACGCTCTTCAAGCTCAGCGTTGGCCGCGAAGGCCAACCCCAGGATCAGCTCTGTCGGCGTGATGTCGCCGGCCGGCCGAGAGAAGTCCACGCCCTCTTCTCTGAACCATCGAATTGCTTGGCTTAGTACGCTCGCCGTGAAATGCCCGTAGGCTTCTTTGGCATGACCGCCGCGGAAGGCGTCTCTTTCTTGGTCGCGAAGGCCTTCCTCATAGGCGGCGTCGTCTTCACCGGGTTCGGGCAACGTTGCCATCCAGTGAGTCGGCGGCGGCTGGAATTGTTTCCGACAGCTGAGGATCGTCTACCTTCGATCAAAGACCGCCAGGAAGCTGCCCTCAAAGCCGTTGATGGGCTCGATGCCACTATCGTACATTCAAAGCCGTCGGCCCCCGCCACAAACTGACCATCCCGACTTTTATCAGGAACTGTCCGACCAAAACGGCGGCCGCTGTCACCCTGGCGCGAGACTCCCGCGCTCCCTGGGAGTCGCGGGTCGAACTTCGAACAGCGCTTCGATCAGCGGGCACTCAGGACGTGACGCTTCCTCGCATTGAGCGACCGTCTCCTTCAGAACCTTCTCCATTGCGCGCAATGCGGCGATCTTTGTTCGTATGTCGGCCAGGTGTCGGGTCGCGACGATTCTGACGTCGGCGCAGGGTTGGTCCTGCTCCTCGGCCAACCGCAGCAACTGCCTGATCTCATCAACCGTAAAGCCCAACTCGCGGGCGCGCCGGACGAACTCCAGACGTTTGAAGTGATCGGGCCCATACATTCGGTGCCCGCCTTCCGAACGCGCGGGGCGTGGCATCAGTCCGATGCGCTCATAGTAGCGGATAGTTTCGATGTTGCAGCCGGTGTGGTTGGCAAGCGCCCCGATTGGGAGCCGGGCGTGCGGATTGCCCAAGTCAGTTGTCTTATGCACGGTCAACTTTTTCTCTTGTATCTGTAGCCACTACAGGTCGCAGGGTTTCAGATGTGGCCGACGGTCGGCTGCGGCAATAGGTTTGAGTGGTTGCATGGACGAGAGTCTCACACAGCCCAAGCGTGACGGCGAAGCGCTCAAGCACTGGCTCTCGGCGGGAGGCATCATGGCCGCGCTCGCCGCCGCCTCATGTTGCGTCATCCCGTTCGCGCTCTTCACGCTTGGGGTTAGTGGCGCGTGGATAGGCAATTTGACTGCGCTCGCGCCCTATCAACCGGTCTTCCTGATCGTTGCTGCCGGCATGATCAGCATGGGCCTTTGGCGCGCCTATCGCCGGCCGACGGTCAGGACGCAGTGCGCCGACGGCAGTTGGTGCGAACGGCCGGCCTCAGGGCTAGTCGTACGTATCGTGTTGTGGGTCGGAGCTGGGCTCGTCCTACTCGCGGCGGCGTTCCCCTACCTCGCTCGATTCTTACTGCCATCATGACGGAGAACCCCATGCGAAATACCCTAGGAACGGCCTGCGCTTTAGCGATGCTATTTGCCGCCGGCGCGGCCGACGCTGCGGCGCGCACTGTGACTCTCGCGGTCCAGAATATGACCTGCGCCACCTGCGGCCCAATCGTGCACGCCAGCCTCTCTCGGGTCGCTGGCGTCAAGCACGTCGAGGTTTCGCAGAGCGCAGGGACAGCGACGGTAGCGTTCGATGACTCGGTCGCCAAGATTGACGCTCTGGTCGCCGCTACGACGAACGCCGGATATCCCGCGCACGTGCTCGGCGCGGCAAAATGACCGTCGAAGCCTGCTCCATCGAATTGCGGTCCACCATCACCTGTCCGCTCTGCCAGCACGCAGCCTTGGAGACGATGCCGACGGACGCATGTCAGTACTTCTACGACTGCCACGGCTGCGGCGCGGTCCTCAAGCCCAAGGCTGGCGACTGCTGCGTCTTCTGCTCCTACGGCGATGTTCCATGCCCGCCCATCCAGGAGGGCGGCGGCGAAGCGTGCTGCCGATGAAGCAACCATGGCCGCCTACGACCTGATCATTATCGGCAGCGGGACAGCAGCACAGGTGGCTGCGGGCCGTGTACGCGCGGCCGGCTGGTCGGTCGCGATAATCGATCACCGGCCCTTCGGCGGAACCTGTGCACTGCGCGGCTGCGACCCCAAGAAGATGTTGATCAGCGGAACCGAGGCGCTCGATGCGCTTCGGCGGATGCGCACCCATGGCGTCCAAGGCGCTGCTGACATCGACTGGCCGGAATTGATGGCGTTCAAGCGGACGTTCACAGACCCGATCCCCGCGAAGCAGGAACGTCACTATGTCGACATTGGGGTCGCCGGATACCACGGGTTGGCACGGTTCGTAAGCGCTCGGGCCGTCAAGGTGGACGGCCAGGTACTGACCGGTCAGCACTTCCTCATCGCGACAGGGGCTCGGCCCACTACCCTTGGAATCCCCGGCGAGGAGCACGTGATCAACAGCACCGACTTCCTTGAGTTGGAAGCGTTGCCGTCGCGCATTGTCCTCGTCGGCGGCGGCTACTTCCCTGACCAACCGAGTTTTCCCTACCCCCGCTTCGCCGGACAGGAGCATCAGGCCGCCAGAGCCGCTTGATGCGCTTCGAACCAAGTCGTACAGCCGGCTTTATTCGGCCGTCCGCCCGATCAGCGGAGAAGGGGCCCGGGTGCCGCGATGTCTAAGCAGGCAGAGCCGCCGCACCGCTTCCACAAAAAGCTCGAGTGAGGCGTCCGCGCCCGTCATATCGATTGTCTGGGTCAGGCGAAAGGCCAGCGGCGGGCGAACCTGGTCGATCAGCACGGGCGCCAGGATTCCGCGCACGAGCCCCTCGTTGGCCTCGCTGCGGACCCAGTCCTTTTCCACCGAATACCTCGACCACACGACCACGATGCACTTGGCCGCATCAATGGCAGACTCGATCTCGCGGTCGAAGGCCGTGCCCGCGTCGATCTTTCGATCCCACCACACTGTCCAACCTCGACGCTCGAGGATTTCCACGAGGGGAAGGACCCGTGTCCTGTCTTCCGAGGCGTAGGATACGAAGATATCTGACACGGACCTGCGCTTCCAAATTCCTGCGGAGCCGTCGCAGCCGAGACCGCTTTGAATATTGTAGGTTCGGACCGCTAAGGTCACGCGCAAACGAGGCGGCTTATGGCAACGCAGCTGAGCCACTCGTTATGGCGAGCGCTCGTCTCGCACCCAGCTCTCCAACGTCTCGATTTAGGCGCTACGAGCCACCGGCTCCCGGTAGGACGAGCTCCCCCCTTCCACAAGGCCAACCGAATCGCTTGCAACCACCAGGCGTTTGACAGGCGCTCACCCTCCGCGTCGTATCCCTTAGGCCAATAGAGGGGGCGCGGGCCGGCCAATGAACTTCATCATCCTGCTCGGCATCGTGATCACGGCGATCACCATGGTGCCGGTCGTGGGCCAACTGCGCCAGCATCCGCGCGGCCTTACGATACTGTTTTTCGCCGAGATGTGGGAACGCTTCTCCTACTACGGCATGCGCGCCCTGCTGATCTTTTACCTGACGCAGCACTTCCTCTTCGACGACAAGACAGCGGCCAGCCGATACGGCGCTTACACAACCCTAGTGGCGCTGCTGCCGCTGGGCGCTGGGATCATCGCTGACCGGCTGCTGGGCACCCGCAAGGCCGTTGCGTTCGGCGCCCTCCTGCTGGTCGCTGGCCACCTCACCATGGCGCTGGAGGGGAAGCCAGCGCAGAACGTGGTCCAGTGGCAAGGCCAGAGATACGCCGTCCAGTCTCAAGGCCGAGCGAGGGACCGCGAGTCTCACCTGTCAGTGGGAGGCGTGCTCTACTCGTTTCACGCGGCGCCGGGTGGCGGCCTTCAGATCGAGGGCCTTCCCGCGACTGCTGCCATACCGGCCGTGCTGCCCAAGGGCCAATACACGATTGAGGTGGTCGGCCGCGACGCCCTGCATGCCAACCTCTTGTTCCTGGCGCTCTCGCTGATCGTCGTCGGTGTGGCCTTCCTGCGCACCGCGCCGCTGGTAGCCCAGCTCTACGGTCGCAACGATCCGCGCCGCGACGGGGGCTTCACCCTCTACTACTACAGCGTCAATCTTGGCGCCTTCTGGGCAGCGATCGTGTGTGGCTGGCTGGGCGAGACGCTCGGTTGGTGGGCCGGATTCGGGGCTGCCGCGGCCGGCATGACCCTGGGCTACATCGGGTTCATCGTCGGCAAGCCCCTGCTCGACGGCAAGGGGGAGCCCCCGGACCCCGTCCGCCTCGCCAAGCCCGTCTTCGGCCCGCTCAACCGTGAGCATCTGATCTATCTTGGCGCGCTGGCGGCGCTCGCGGGTCCCTTCCTGCTGATGCAGGGCGGCGCGGCGGTTGGCAGCGCACTGAGCGTAGTCACGGTCCTCGCGCTCGCCTATCTCGGCGTCTATATGGCGCGACACTGCAACGGTGTGGAGCGTCGCCGCATCGGCCTGGCTGTGGTGCTGATGTTAGGCGCGGTCGTGTTCTGGACCCTGTTCGAGCAGGCCGGTAGCTCGTTGAACCTTTTCGCCGACCGCAACACCGATCTGAACGTCCTCTCCAGGCCGCTGCAGGTCCCCCTATTCGGCTACCAGCTGTTCATCGGCTCACGCGACATGCTGGCGTTCGCGCAATTGCCGCCGGACCGGCTCTGGTGGATCGACACCACCATGACTGCCGCCCAGACTCAGTCGATCAACCCAGGTTTCATCCTGATCTTCGCGCCGCTGTTCGCAGCGCTCTGGGCCTTCCTCGGCAAGCGGCGCTCCGATCCGCCCTCGCTGTTGAAGTTCGCCATCGCCCTCATGCAGGTCGGCGGCGGATTCCTGCTCCTCGTCTGGGGGGCTCAGTTCGCCGACGCGCAGTTCCGGGTGCCGCTATACTTCCTCGTCGGCGCCTACCTCCTCCACACGACCGGCGAACTCTGCTTGTCCCCGGTCGGTCTGTCGGTGGTAAGCCGCCTTTCGCCGCCCGCCATCGTAGCCACCATGCTGGCGATGTGGTCGCTTTCCAGCTCGTGGGCCAGGTTCATCGGCGGGAAGATCGCAGCCCTGGCCGCCACCGAGACCGTTGGAGGCCAGGTGACCGACCCGGAGAACGCGCTTCACGCCGCGGTCCGGGTGTTCACCTGGATCGGCGTCGCGGGGATCGCATTCGGCGTCGTCTTCTTCGCGCTTACGCCGCTGCTCACCAAGTGGGCGCACGAGGATGAGCCGTCGCCCGACGAGGTCACGAGGCGCTGACATGACCGGGATCAGCGTGGATAGCTGAGGTGGATGTCCGCCCACGTCAGGTGTGAGGTGTCGAGCGCCCGCGCACCGGGTTAATCCTCCACGACGCCCGCCTTACCCTGGACAAGCTCCCGCCACATGGTCCGCCGCATCTCGGGAATTTCGTCCCACGGCAGTTGGAGCCCGCTCTCGGCCGAGGCTTCGTACTCCGCTTTCGCGCGGCGTTCGATTTCGTCTTCTGTCATGGATAGACCCTATCGTCTCATCATCTCCCCGCAGGCTACACGGGCCGCGGACCCCGCCTGCGCCTGGCCCAACCATCACGCTCCGAGCCGGTCATCTCCCAGTATAGCAAGGTCCGGCCGAACCATTCGCCCAGCACCTTGCCGCTGGAATGGCGCTCCGATCCTGGCCAGCAAGCCCCTATGCGGAAAGGCACATCAAGATCATTGAGCGCCTTCGGCATAGAGTTCGCTGTGGTGGCTTCTGCCATTGCTTTGATCCGGACGATGTCACGCTTGCTGAAGCCGAATCCGATGAGGAAGGCGCGGTGCTCTTGATCACGCGCGTGGCTGGTGCTGAGCGGGCGGTAGGGCGTCGAGGGGGCTGGCGACGGCATATAGTGGCCGGGCGCCCCGCAGCTCCATAGGATGGGGGAAGGACCATCGACGATTAACTGTTTGCTATGTGTTTGCTAGGCGCTGAGCGAGTCCCGCGCAACGTGGTCTAATACCAGTCCCTTCTGAGCCTGACTCGCGGGGCTTCCCGAAGCAGCGCGGTTTCGATTCGATGTGCTGATTCGCACAGCGGAGAGGTGGGATGGG
>JAYUBY010000346.1:0-15410 GCA_043740635.1 Alphaproteobacteria bacterium | reverse complement strand
CCGGCTGGCTGCGGTGTCCTCCAAGAGCGGGAGATCGCCGCCTCTTTCGTTGACACCCCGCCGCCCATGCGTATAAGTCCCGCCCTCTCGCCCGCGGGCCATCTCGCGGGCGCATTCCGTTTTGCACATAGACAGTGATTTTGAAGGCGCGAACGATGTACGCGGTGATCAAGACCGGCGGCAAGCAGTACCGGGTTGCCCCCGGCGATCTGATGGTTGTCGAAAAGCTCGTGGGCGAGCCCGGCTCGAACGTGGCCTTCGGGGACGTGTTGATGGTTGGTGAGGGTGAGGCCGTTACAGTTGGCGCCCCGACCGTGAAGGGCGCGTCCGTTTCGGCGACTCTGATCGAGACCCGCAAGGGTGAAAAGGTGAAGATCTTCAAGAAGATCCGTCGCCAAGGCTATCGCCGCACGCGCGGTCACCGCCAGCACGAGACCGTGCTTCGTGTGGTGGGCGTCACGGGTGCCGACGGCAAGGAAATCAAGTGGGACGGCAAGGTCGACCTGACCACCAAGGGCGAGCTCGACGCACGCGCTCGTGGCCTGGTCTTCGTAAGCCCCACCGCCCAAGCGGAAGCCGCTGCGGCCGCCAAGGTGCAGACACCGAAAAAGGCCGCCGCTGCAGTCGTTAAGCCTGCGAAGGCAAAGGCTGCCCCCGCGCCTAAGGCTGAAGCCAAGGTCGAAGCGGCTCCCGCCGCGACCGAAGCTAAGTCGGCTCCGGCAAAAAAGGCCGCGGCTCCGAAGGCCGCCGCCAAGGCTGACGCTGGTGAGAAGAAGGCAGCTGCCCCGAAAAAGGCCGCCGCTCCGAAAAAGGACAAGGGCGCCGAGTAGGCGGCCCGCGTAGAGAGTTAGGAGAGCACCATGGCTCACAAGAAATCAGGTGGTTCCTCGCGCAACGGTCGCGATTCCGCCGGCCAGCGTCTGGGCGTGAAGAAGTTCGGCGGCGAAGCGGTACTCGCTGGCAACATCCTCGTGCGTCAACGCGGCACCAAGTTCTGGCCAGGCGACAACGTGGGCCTTGGTCGCGACCATACCCTCTTCGCCACCGCCACCGGCGCCGTGAAGTTCATTACCAAGCGCGACGACCGCACCTACGTGAATGTGGTCATGGCCGAAGACACCCACACCAATTAGGCGAACCACCTTTCTCCGGTTTCGCCTGCGGGCTGAACCGGACAGACGAACCCAGGCGGGGAGTCCGGACAGCCGGGCTCCCCGCTTTTCGTTTTGGGCCCCATCAGAGGGCCGGGAGGTAGAAAATGTGCGCAGTTGACGTGACCCCTGTGATCTCCTCGGAGCGGCTGATCCTTCGCGGGCCGGTGGTGACCGACGCCCCAGCGATCGCCAGCCTTGCGAATGACCTCAACGTGGCCGGTATGACCGGGATGATTCCGCATCCCTACGCCCTGGCCAACGCCGAGACTTTCATTGTGCAAGCCCAGGCTTGCGATTGGACGAATGAGGCTAACTGGGTGATCGAACACCAGACCTTCGGCGTGGTGGGCGGGCTCGGCCTAAAGTGCGGCGCGCGGCCGGAACTTGGCTACTGGATCGGCCGTCCGTACTGGAACCGCGGCTACGCAACCGAGGCTGTCCGAGCTGCTTTGCGTTGGGTGAAGCGCGATTGGCGCAGGAACGTCGTCGTCGCCGGCCACTTTGCCGATAACCCGGCGTCGGGGCAGGTGCTCTGCAAGGCGGGCTTCCTCTACACCGGTGATATCGAACGCCGTCCTTCAGCCGCCCGCGGCCGGGATGATGTGCCGACGCGGATGATGGTGTGGCTGGCGTAGGCTCAGCCGCGCGCGCCATTCGTGCTATCGTGTATTCTTCGTCATCCCGGACGGCCGAAGAGCCGCTCCGGGATCTGGGGGCGGCGTCACAGTCTCCTGGGTCCCGGTTCTGCGCTTCGCTCCGGCCGGGATGACATTTGTTTTTGAGCCGTTTCCTCCTCCGATGAAGTTCCTCGACGAGTGCAAGATCTTTATCCGCTCCGGCAATGGAGGCGGCGGAGCCGTGTCGTTCCGTCGGGAGAAGTACATTGAGTACGGAGGCCCCGACGGCGGCGACGGCGGCAAGGGCGGCGACGTCTGGATTGAGGCGGTCGAGGGGCTGAACACCCTGATCGACTTCCGCTATCACCAACACTTCAAGGCTGAGACCGGCATCCACGGCATGGGTCGAAACCGCCACGGTGCGAACGGCGAGGATGCGGTGCTTAAAGTGCCGGTGGGCACCCAGGTTTTCGCCGAGGACAAAGAGACCCTGCTGCTCGATATGGACAAGGCCGGTCAGCGGGTGCGCCTGTTGAAGGGCGGCAACGGTGGTTTCGGCAACACCTACTTTAAGGGACCGGTGAACCAGGCGCCGCACCACGCCAATCCTGGCCAGATCGGCGAGGAGCAGTGGATCTGGCTTCGGCTGAAGCTGATCGCCGATGTCGGTCTGGTGGGCCTTCCCAATGCCGGCAAGTCGACCTTCCTAGCGGCCGCCAGCGCCGCTAAACCGAAGATCGCCGACTATCCCTTCACGACGCTGGCGCCTAACTTGGGTATGGTGGACCTGTCCGTAGGCGAACGCTTCATTCTGGCCGACATTCCCGGCCTGATTGAGGGCGCGAGTGAAGGCGCGGGTCTTGGCGTGCGCTTCCTGGGCCACGTGGAGCGCACCGCGACCCTAATCCATCTCGTGGACGGGACGCAGGACGACGTGGTCGAGTCTTGGAAGACCGTTCGCCACGAGCTGGAGAACTACGGTGAGGAGCTGGGCGACAAGACCGAATTCCTGGTGTTGTCCAAGGTCGATGCGCTCGACGCCGACACGCGAAAAGCCAAGGCGAAGGCGTTGGCCAAAGCATCCGGCGCCAAGGTGAGGCAGGTCTCCGGCGTCTCCGGCGAGGGGGTCACGGAACTCCTGCGCGAGGCATATGCGCTGGTCCGTAAGCGAAAGGGCGAAGAAGTGGCCGACGCCATGGCCGCAAGCGGCGAGGTCCCCGAGGACTGGGCGCCGTGAAGGAACTGGCGCGCGCCAAGCGGATCGTCGTCAAGGTCGGTTCGGCTCTGCTGGTGGGCGAGGACGGCGCCGACCGTCACTGGCTTGCCACATTCGCCTCCGACGTGGCGCGCCTCAGGGCGCGGGGTCAGCAGGTTTTGGTCGTTTCCTCCGGCGCCGTGGCGTTGGGTCGGCGGCGACTGAGGTTGCCTAAGCGGGCCCTGACCCTTCCGGAAAAACAGGCCGCCGCAGCTGCTGGCCAGTCGGCTTTGATGCGTGCCTGGGAAGAGGCGCTGGAGCCCCACGAGATTGGCGCCGCCCAGGTCCTGCTTACTCGCGACGACACCGAGGTGCGCCGACGGTGGCTGAACGCTCGGGCGACGGTCGAGACCCTCCTTGGATTGGGCGTCATCCCAGTGATCAACGAGAATGATACGGTGGCTACGGAGGAAATTCGTTATGGCGACAACGACAGATTGGCCGCGCGAGTAGCTCAGATGATCGGGGCCGACGTACTGGTGCTGCTCTCAGACGTCGATGGGCTCTACACCAGTGACCCCCGGCATGATCCGTCTGCGGAGCACCTGGCGCGCGTCGAGCGGCTGACACCACAAATTGAGGCGATGGCGGGCGGCGCCAATGCCGGTGCGGGTGTTGGAACCGGTGGCATGGCGACCAAACTAGCCGCTGCTCGTATCGCCAGCGCTGCGGGATGCTCAACCATCATCACGCTCGGCCGGCGACCCGCGCCGCTTCTGGCGGTTGAGGAGGACGGTGAGCGGGCAACGGTGATCGAGCCTTCGACGACGCCGGCCGCGGCCTACAAGGCCTGGATCGCGGGCTCGCTCGCGCCAGTCGGAGCGCTGGTGGTGGATGCGGGCGCCGCTGAGGCGGTGCGACGCGGTAAGAGTCTGCTGGCGGCTGGGGTTCGGCGCGCCGAGGGCCGCTTCGGCAAGGGCGACGCGGTCGTGATCCGCGATGAAGCCGGCCACGAGATCGCGCGCGGCCTGGTGCGCTACGAAGCCGATGATGCGATGCGAATCTGTGGTCTGAAGAGCGAGGCGATCGAAGGAGTGCTGGGCTACATTTCCGGGCCGCTGGTGCATGCGGACGACTTGGCCCTTTCTGGGCACGTTCAGGCCTAGCCCATGTTCCGCTTGTCCCCGGCTTTACGGTGCAGAGCCAGAGGTCTTGAGGTCGCTCTGTTTATCGACGTCGAACAGCACCCCATCGTCGGGACTATCCACAAGTGCCAGGCGATCGCCGAGGTCCTGCAGCACGCCCCGCGCTCCGGCGTCGCCGGTCAGCGCCAGGAGTTCCGGAAAGAGCGCATGGCTAATCAACACGGGGTTGCCGCGACGGTGCTGGAACGTCGGCGCTGCGGCGAGCGCGCCCGCCATCACCGCCTCGGCCAGTTTCGGGAGCACCAAGGCCGGCACCCGCGGCATGTCGCCCAAGAAGACGAAAACGCCGGCAGCATCAGCAGGCAGGCTGGCGATCCCGGCGCGAAGCGAGGCGCCCATGCCCTCGGCGTGATCAGCGGCATGGACGATGAGCGCGCGGGCGTCGAAGGCGCGCGCAGCCTCGCTGACGGCAGCGGCATTTGCGCCGACCACGACAGTCACGCTGCGCACCGGCGCGGCGAAGGCGGCGGCGAGCGCGCCCTCCAGCAGGAAGCCGGCGCCCCAGGCCGCCAGCAGCTTGTCGCCGCCGAAACGGCTCCCCGACCCAGCGGCCAGAACGATCGCTTCGAAGCTGGCCCCTGTCGCCAAGGCATCATCCTCTCTATGTTTGCAATCGTATGACGCCCTACGACGCCTCATCTCCGCAAGGCCCTCGCGCGCTCACCGACAGTTTCGGGCGCACGGTGACCTATCTGCGCGTCTCGGTCACCGACCGCTGCGATCTGCGCTGCGTCTATTGCATGGCCGAGCACATGACCTTCCTGCCGAAGGCGGAGGTGCTGACGCTCGAGGAGCTCGACCGGATCGCCACGGCTTTCGTGGGCCTGGGCACGCGCAAACTGCGGATCACGGGTGGCGAACCTTTGGTCCGTAAGGGCGTCATGGATCTGATCGAGGGTTTGAGCCGACACCTGAAGTCCGGAGCGCTCGACGAGATCACACTCACGACCAACGGCACTCAGCTGGCCCAATTCGCCGAACGTCTCTCCGCGTCGGGAATAAAGCGGATCAACGTTTCGCTAGATACGCTGAAGCCCGACCTCTTCCGCACCCTGACGCGTGGCGGAGACCTG
The DNA here is from genome assembly GCA_043740635.1 of Alphaproteobacteria bacterium. Taxonomy (GTDB): domain Bacteria; phylum Pseudomonadota; class Alphaproteobacteria; order Caulobacterales; family Caulobacteraceae; genus Phenylobacterium. Next base: position 10,166 of record JAYUBY010000346.1, on the reverse strand, counting down.
GCCAAGGTGATCGCTGGGATCGATGCGGCGCAGGCGGTTGGCCTTAAGGTCAAACTCAACGCCGTGGCTCTGAAAGACGACAACGCCGCTGAGCTGCCCGACCTGATCCGCTGGGCCCACGGGCGCGGCGTCGACGTGACCTTGATCGAAACTATGCCGATGGGCGAGGTCGAGGCCGACCGGACGGACCAATATCTGTCGCTGACCACGCTCAGGGTCGATCTGGAGAGTTACTGGACGCTCAAGGACCTGGCCCTAACCACGGGCGGCCCCGCGCGCTATGTCGATGTCGTTGAGACGGGCGGGCGGCTGGGCTTCATCACCCCGCTTAGTCACAATTTCTGCGAGGCTTGCAACCGCGTGCGGCTGACCTGCACCGGCACGCTGCACACCTGTCTTGGCCAGGAGGACTCCGCCGACCTGCGCGCAGTGATCCGCGGCGGAGCCTCGGACGAGGGGCTCATCGAAGCGATCCGCAACGCCGTCGACGCCAAGCCCAAAGGCCACGACTTCCACATCGGACGCGCCGTTGCGCCATCGGTGGCCCGGCACATGTCGACGACCGGGGGCTAGGCGGTGGCTCGCGTCCTGCTGTTCGGGCGCCTGAGCGACGTGGCGGGCTGGCGTCTGCGGGAGATCGAAAGCCCGTTCCTCTCTACGCTTTTGACCAAACTGGCCGTCGAGGACGCCGCGCTGGGTGAGGCTCTGGCGGGTCCGGGCGTGCAGGTGGCGCTGGACCAGGTGATCGTTCGGGGCGATGCGCCCCTCAACGCTGAGACAGAGATCGCATTCCTGCCTCCGATGAGCGGCGGATGATCCGGCTCACCTTCGATCCGATCGATCCGGGCGGACTCTTGAACGAATTCAGCAAGGGTCGCTCAGAGGTGGGCGCGGTAGCGACCTTCACGGGGATCGCGCGGGCCGAGGCCGGCGCGACGGTCGCCTTGGAGCTCGAGGCCTACCCGGGCTTCACCGAGGCGGAGATCGGCAAGATCGCCGTCCAGGCGAAGGCCCGTTTCGGTCTCGACGATTTCGCGATTCTGCATCGCGTGGGCAAGATCGCCCCTGGTGAGGCAGTGGTGTTCGTTGCCACTGCCGCGCGGCATCGCCGGGCGGCCTTCGAGGCCTGCGATTTCCTGATGGACTACTTGAAGTCCAAAGCGCCCTTCTGGAAGAAGGAACACGGCCCGGACGGCGCCCGCTGGGTCGAGCCGCGGGCCGAAGACCATGCCGACCTTACGCGGTGGGCTAAGGAGACCTCCAAATGAACGCGCTCACCCCCGGCGGCCGCATCGACGATAAGCAGGCGATCAAGCCCGTGCGGATCGCGGTCCTGACCATCTCCGACACGCGCGACGAGGACAGTGACACTTCGGGTCACGTGCTGGCCGAGCGTGTGAAAGCTGCGGGTCACGAATTGGCCGACAAGGCCATCGTCCCGGACTCGATCATGGCGATTCGCGAGAAGATCGAAGGCTGGGTCGCCTCGGGGTTCGTCGAGGCGATCATCACTACCGGCGGCACCGGCATCACCGGCCGCGACGTCACACCCGAGGCGGTCGAGCCAATGTTCGACAAGAAGCTGGATGGCTTTTCGGTGGTTTTCCACATGGTGAGCTACCAGTCAGTGGGACTGTCGACGCTGCAGTCCCGCGCGACGGCGGGAATCGTAAAGGGGGTTTTCGTCTTCTGCCTGCCAGGCTCAAACGGGGCGGTGAAGGACGGTTGGGACAAGGTGATTTCAGCCCAGCTCGACAGCCGGCATGGGCCCTGCAACATGGTCGAGCTCATGCCGAGGCTCCTAGAAGCGTGAGCAAGCTCACCCACATCGACGAGACCGGCCGCGCGCGGATGGTCGACGTCTCGGACAAGTCCGATACGGCCCGCGAGGCGGTCGCTGAGGGGTTCGTACGGATGAGTGCTGCGACGCTGGCGCTCGCGGTGTCCGGCGAGGGAAAAAAGGGCGACGTGCGCGCCGTTGCCGAGATCGCCGGGGTGATGGCGGCCAAGCAGACTTCAAGCTTGATCCCAATGTGCCACCCGCTGGGGCTGTCGAAGGTCGAGGTGCGTATCGAACCCGCGACCAGCGGCCTGGCCGTGACAGCTCGGGTCAAGACTAAAGGCCCGACCGGCGTGGAGATGGAGGCCCTGACGGCTGTCTCGATCGCCTGCCTGACGCTCTACGATATGCTGAAAGCCGCCGAGAAGGGCATGGTCATCGAGGCCGTTCGGCTAGTCTCGAAGACCGGCGGCAAGAGTGGGGACTGGTCGGCGTGAAGCTGCTGTCCGTCGACGACGCCCGCGCCCGGATGCTGGCGGAGATTGCGATCCTCCCCGCCGAAAAGGTTCCGCTTGCGTCGTCTCTCGGGCGGGTGCTCGCGGAGGAAGTCACCGCGGTTCGCGATCAGCCTCCGTTCGCAGCCTCGGCGATGGATGGCTGGGCTGTTCGGGGAGCGGACGGGCCTGGGGCTCTGAAGATCGTCGGCGAGAGTGCAGCGGGCCATGGCTATGAAGGCCAGGTCGGTGCAGGCGAGGCGGTGCGAATCTTCACCGGCGCGGCGATCCCGGAGGGTTGCGATGCGATCGTAATCCAGGAGGACGCCGAGCGAGATGGCGACACCGTTCGAGTTCCGGCTGTCGAGGTGGGACATTTCATCCGACCGGCGGGCGGGGACTTCAAGGCAGGCGCCGTTTTGCTTGAACGCGGTGTGCGGATCGACCCGTGGCGGTTGTCGCTGGCCGCTTCGGCCGGGCGTGCCGAGGTTTTGGTTGGCCGAAAGCCTAGCGTCGCGCTGTTGTCCACCGGAGAGGAGATCGTCGAGGCGCCTGCGACGCCGGGGCGCTTCCAGATCTATGACTCAGGCGTTCCGGCTCTGGCAGCGATGATCGAGGGCTGGGGCGGTTCGGTGATCCGCGCCAAGCCGGTGCGCGACACGCTGGAAGCGGTGATCGCTGCCCTGCGCAACGCCGAGGCAGACCTGGTCGTGACGGTGGGAGGGGCCTCGGTAGGCGACCATGACCTGGTGCGGGCAGCGGCCCAGGCGCTAGGCCTGTCGTTGCGGGTCGAGACCGTCAACGTCCGACCTGGCAAGCCGACCTTCTTCGGAGTTCTGGGCGATGGGCGGCGGTTGCTAGGTCTGCCGGGAAACCCAGCCTCTGCCTTCGTCTGCGCCGAAATGTTTCTGCATCCGATCCTCAGCGCCTACCAGGGCGCAGCGACGATGCCGCTGACGCTTGCCGCGCGGCTGGCGCAGAACCTGCCAGCCAATGGCACGCGTGAGCACTGGATGCGGGCCAAGCTCGACTATTCGGACGGCGGTGTGACAGTAAAGCCCTATCGCGATCAGGACTCTTCGCTGGTCACCATCTTCGCCGCGTCGGACGCGCTGATGCGGCGTTTGGCTGGTGCTGAGGCCGCCGCCGCCGGGACTGTCGTCGAGGTGCTGCCACTCTCTCGCGCGTAGCGCAGCGCAGTGATCTCACCGATCACCGAGACCGCAACTTCCCAAGGCGCCTTGCCGCCGATGTCGAGGCCGATGGGGGCGCGGAGCTTCTCGAAGCTGTGTTCCGCCGCGCCCTCCATGCGAAGCGGCGCGAGACGGTCGGCGATCCTGCGCCGCGCGCCGAGCAGTCCGACGTAGCCGGCCGTCGAGGGAAGCGCCGCGCGCAGGGCGGCGCGGTCGGTCTCTAGATCGTGCGTGGCGATGGCGATGGCCGTCCAAGGGTCGACCCCGATAGCAGCGAAGGCCTCTGCGGGCTCGGCGCGGCTATAGGCAACGCCGGCAATCGGCGGCCTCGAAACCGGCCCCTTGGGACGCACCAGCGTGGTCTCAAATTCTGACTGCGTACCGAGCTGGGCGATCGCCAGCGCCGTGGGATCGCCGCCGACGACGATGAGTCGGGGCGTCGGCTCATGGTGGCGCGCGACGCGGGCTTCCGGCCAGGGCGACAACGCCTCGGCGCATTCTCGGACCCGGCCGTCGCTAACCCAGGTCACGGGGCGGCGATCGGCATGGGCTTGGAGTAGGTTCGCCAGCGCCTCTTCATCGGGAGCTACGCGTTCCAGGAATATCTCAATCCTTGCGCCACACAGGAGCTGGATGTCCGGCCACGGACTTCCCTCGCCATAGACGAGCGTCCGGGGCTCACCATCAGCTAGGCAAGCGAAAGCGTGGTCGGCGACATCGGATTCGACGCATCCGCCGGAGAAGTAGCCTGCGGTGACACCCGGTGCGAAGACCATCTGGGTCCCGACGGGGCGTGGACCCCCGCCTTCCACCGCGATCAGGGTCGCCAGAACGCAGGTAAATCCGGCGGCGCGAACCTCGGAAAGCGTAGGCCGGACATCGCCGATCATTCCGAACAGGGGCCACTCGGGGAGAGGCTCGCGGAAACTCAAAATTTAACCCCCTGGAAAGGTCCTGGATACGGCTTCTTAGGCATCATAGGGCAAACATGGCGCCTCTTAGGTAGTGATCCCGAGTCGCCATCCAACATGACGTCGCCGATGAACAAGCTGGGCCTTGGGTCCGGACAGTTTGGCCTGGATCAACAGGCCGGCTCGCGGGGGCGACCGCGGGACGCGGAAGCGCGCGAGATTCTGACGGTCGCAGCGCGCTCCGGCGTGGGGGTGTTGGAGATCGGTCGCCACCCCAACGCCGCCGAAGTTACGCTGGGCCAGGTGCTGCCCAAGCCCAATCCCTTTCGCCTGACCATCACCACCGTCCGCCCTGACCGTGGAGCAGACCTGGTGGAAGCAGAAATTCGCGCCCAACTCGTCCGCCTGGGCGTGAGCCAGGTCGAATCCATCCTCGCGCCGTCCGCAACCGATCTCTTCAGCGCTCATGGTCCGGAACTCTGGGACCGGCTGCGCAAGCTGAAAGACGAAGGGGTCTGCAAGAAGATCGGCGTGTCGGTCTATGCTTCCGACGATCCGGTCGGTCTGGCGCGCCGTTTCAAGCCGGACCTCGTGCAGGCGCCAGCCTCGCTCCTTGACCAACGGATGCTGATCGACGGTACGCTCTCGCAACTCGCCGGCATGGGCATCGAGATTCACCTGCGCTCGATCTTCCTGAACGGACTGCTGTTCCTGCCGCCCGACCGTGCGCCCCATCATCTGAAGGCCGCCGCTGGCCGGATCAGCCGCGCGCGCCGCCTTATCGCCGAGGGCCGCTCCGACCCGTTGCAGGCCGCCCTAGGCTTTGCCCTCTCGCGGCCGGAAGCCTCCTGCGTCCTGGTGGGCGTCTGCTCCGCCGCCGAGATGTCGGCGGTCGTAGCCGCCGCCATGAGCCCGCCACCGGATCTCGACTGGGACGAAATGGCGCTCGACGATCCCGAAGCGCTCGACCCTCGCGCGTGGGCTGCGGCCTAATCCTCGTTAGTTCTTTTCGCCGAACGGCTGGTCGAGGCTGGTCTGCGGCTCGGTGAACCAGGTTGCGCCGTTCTCCGTCACGTAGAAGTGGTCTTCTAGACGCACGCCGAAGGTCTCCGGCAGGACGATCATCGGCTCGTTGGAGAAGCACATGCCGGGCTGCAACGGGGTCTTGTCGCCGCGCACCAAATAGGGGGCCTCATGGATCGCCAAGCCAATGCCATGGCCGGTGCGGTGGGGTAGTCCAGGGAGCGCGTAGTCGGGGCCGAAGCCGGCGGCTTCCAGCACTTTTCGGGCGACGCCGTCGATCTCCTCGCAGAGTACGCCGGGCTTTACGGCTGCGAAGGCTGCGGCCTGGGCGCGTTTTTCGACCTCCCAAACGCGACGCTGCTCAGCATTCGGAGTCCCAAAGACATAGGTGCGGGTGATGTCGGAGTTGTAGCCTTGCACGCGACAACCTGTGTCGATCAAGACTATGTCTCCCTCGGCCAGGAGCTGCTCACCCGGCAGGCCGTGCGGGTAGGCGCTGGCGCGCCCAAATTGTACCGCGCAGAACGATGAACCGTCGTCGGCCCCGAGTGCACGATGGGCCTGGTCAATGAAGCGGCGGACGGCCGTGGTCGTGGTCCCCGGCGCGAGGACCTTTGCGGCCCTGCGGTGAACCTCCAGTGTCATGGCCTTGGCTTGGCTCATCAGCGCCAATTCGGCTGGCGACTTGATCATCCGGCAGCCGTCGATGACGGGAGCGGCGTTCAGCATCAGCAAGGCCGGCGCGGCGAGGCGCAAGCCATCAAAGGCGAAGAACGGCAATGCCGGATCAATGGCCAGGATGTTCGCTTCGAGGCCCGCGAGTATGCTGGCCGCGAGCACGTAGGGGCTCTCGTGTTCCTCCCAAAGAACGATCTCCGCTTCGATCCCGAGCGAGGCCTCAAGCGAGCCCAGCTCGAATCGTGGACAGACCATGACGGGCCCGCCCCGACGCGGCAGGATCATCGCGACCAGCCGCTCCGTGGGATTCCAGCCGACACCGGCGAAATAGCGCAGTGACGGGCCAGCTCCGACGATCAAGGCGTCCGCGCCGAGATCGGCCATCAGGGCCTGGGCGCGGGCCATGCGTTCGACGCGTTCGGAAGCAGCGATGGCAGGAGATGGATTGGCCCAGGGTTTCAGGACCGCAAGTTCGGCTTCCGCCGTCGATCCACCGATGCCGCTGCTCATAGTGACGCCTCCGCTCTGGCGTCCTTCTATGTCGCCTAATAGAAGGTTGGACCATGGCTGGAAGTCAGGATTTCGCTGTCGATCCGCGCAATGCGGACCTCAAGATTTACGTGAATGGCGCGCTCGTGCCGCGGGCCGACGCGAAGGTTTCGATCTTCGATGCAGGGTTCGTGCTTGGCGACGGGATCTGGGAAGGCTTGCGACTGCATAGGGGCAGGCTGCTCTTTCTGAACGCTCACCTCGACCGGCTCTATTGGGGCCTGGAGAAGATCGAGCTCGACATTGTCATGACACGTGAGGCGCTTGCCGCAGAGATCGAGCGCACGCTCGCCGCGAACAAGATGGATCACGGGGCGCATCTGCGCCTCATGGTGACGCGGGGCGAGAAGGCCGCCGCAAACCAGGACCCTCGCAACTGGCTGGGCAAGCCGACAATCGTGATCACCGCCGAGTACAAGGAGCCTTCGCCGGATATTTGTGCGAAGGGCCTGTCGCTGTTCACCTCATCCATCCGTTGCTCGCCAGCTGAGATGTTCGATATGCGGCTCAATTCGCACAGCCGGCTGAACCTGATCACCGCGCTGCTGGAAGCGATTCGGGCGGGTGCCGACGAAGCCGTGATGCTGGACCCGGGCGAGCACGTGTCGAGTTGCAATGCGACCAATCTCTTCTGGGTGAAAGCTGGAGGGGTGCGCTCGTCGACCGGCGCCTTCTGCTTCAATGGGGTGACGAGGGCCAATGTGATCGCGCTCTGCAAGGCCAACGCGATCCCCATCGAGCTAGGCCATTTTCCACTAAGCGACCTGCATGAAGCCGACGAGGCTTTTGTCACGGGCACCTTCGGTGGGCTCACTCCTGTGCGCGAAGTCGACGGCCATGTGCTACCCGCGGCCCTACCGGCGCCAATCACCACGCGGTTGCGCGCCCTCTACGAGGCGCTGAAGGACGACCACGCGCCGTGACGATCCGGATCGCTATGTGGTCTGGGCCACGCAACATCTCGACTGCCATGATGCGGTCCTTTGAAAACCGATCCGACTGCGCCGTGGTCGATGAGCCGTTTTATGCGGCTTATCTCGCCGCGACGGGGCTGGATCATCCAATGCGGGACGAGGTGCTGGCCTTGCAACTGCACGACTGGCAGGCCGTCGCAACTGGCCTAGCCGATGACGAGCCTGCGGCGGTCTTCTATCAGAAGCACATGACCCACCACATGCTGCCAGACTTCGGGCTGGACTGGTCGGGCGCCTGCCGCAACGCCTTCTTGATTCGCGATCCGGCGGCGGTGTTGGCGTCCTACGCCCAGAAAAGGACCGAGGTGACGCTGGAAGACATCGGGGTTGTGCGCCAGCGCGAGCTGTTCGACCGCGAGGCCGACCGGCTGGGCCATGCTCCGCCCGTGGTCGAAGGCGCTGACGTGTTAACCGATCCGCGGGGAACACTGAGCGCGCTGTGCGCCGCGCTCGACATTCCATTCTGCGACGAGATGCTGTCTTGGCCTTCCGGGAGACGAAACAGCGACGGCGTTTGGGCACCGGCCTGGTACGAGGCGGTGGAGCGCTCCACCGGCTTCGCAGCTCCGGTGCGCGGACCGGCCGCCCCGCTCACCTCCGACCTTCGACGGATCGCCGACCAGGCGCACCCTGACTATGAGGCCCTGGCGCGGTATCGCATCGCGGCCTGACGCTAAAAAAGAAGCCGCCCGGAGGCGGCCTCTTCCATTGTCGAAATCGGCGATTGGATTAGGCGGTCGCGGCAGCCGAGACCTTGCGGGTACGCCTCACGACCGCGCCAACACCGCCCAGGCCCAGAATCATCAGAGCCCAGGACGAGGGCTCAGGCACGGCGAAGCCGGACCCTTGTCGAATCACCTCGGTTACGGAGATCGTTCCTGCGGTCGGAACCTTTGTCAGCGTCAAGTTGACGTCGAAGGTGTTGTTCTGGTTCACGTTATATGACAGATCGACGAAGCTGAAGCTGAGGCGTTCGCTATTTTGATATCCGCCTGGGGCATTTGCGTTGTGCGCATTGCCGAGGATTGCGAGCGACGGATCAAAGCTTCTGACGACGCCGTTGGCCAGGTCCGTGATCGTCAGCAGCGCCGTCACGTTGGCGAGTGATGCATTACCATCGCCGACGTCCGGATTGACCGAGTAGTCGAAACTAAGAACGTTGCCGAGGGCGAAGGTGTAGAGCTCGCCGTTTGGGGCCGTCGGAATCTGCTGATAGATGTGTGCGCGGAGCCCGACCTCGACGCCGCTTTCTGTGTCGACCGTGAAGTCGCCGTTCACGTTGCCGGTCCCGTAGTAGACGCCGGGCGCCGCCAGATTCTGGTTGAAGGCGAGGGCGGCCTGCGCCGGAGAGGCCGCGGCAATCGCCATAAGGCTAGCGGCCAAAGTCGACCAGCACGATTCTATTTTTCACTTGAAACTCCCAATTGCACCGCGGTGCTCGCTCTAGAAACCCTGGGTTGAAATTGACCCTTTTGCAAGCCTGAAAAATGGTATTTTCAGTACTTCATCGCGCCTCGACGCGGAAAGCATCGTTTTAAGTGAGCCGTGGCACCGGAGTTGTTTGCGCGCAAGCGGACTTCTAAGGTGAAGCTTGCGTTCGACAACGAAAAGCTGGTGATGATGTTTGAAATCCGTCATCACCGACCTTATTGCGACACTGGAATTAAGCGGGCGCCGCAGTTGTCGCGGCCCCGCCTTCAGACCAGGTTGCGTTTGTATAGAGCGGTCAACTCCGCCCAGGCCTTTTCGGCGCCGACCTCGTTGTAGACGGCGCTGCCTTTTACGCACCAACCGTGTTGGCAGCCGTCGTAGACTAGGACCGTAGCCTTCTTGCTGGCATCAGCGAAGGCCTTCTTCAGTACGTCCTTGTCGGTGGGGGCGCGCTGGTCGTCATTGGCCGCGACGGCGGAGTAGACCTCCGCCTTCATCTTGGGGATCAGCAGGTGCGGACTGGCGGGCGTTTGTGTGACCAGGCCGCCGCCATGGCAGGTGACCGCCCCGCCGATACGGTCCGGCAAGACCGCAGCGGTCCGGTAGACCAGCGGTCCGCCCATGCAATAGCCCTGCGTGCCGGCCTTCTTCTTCTTGTCGGTCTGCGGCTGGGCGTCGAGGAAGGCCAGGAAGGCGGGCGCGTCGTTTTCCACTGCGCCAGGCCCGCCAATGGTGGCAGCCAAGGTCATCAGCTTGGCGCGATCGTCCGGCTTGGCGAAGTCGAGACCGTCAGCCAAACCTGCCGCCCGGCCCTTGCGGTAGAAGGGATTGGGCACCAGCACGACATATCCCTGGGCGGCAAGCCTGCGGCCCATGTCGCGGAATACGGGGCGCAGGCCAAAAATGTCGGTCCAAATCAGGACCGCAGGCCATTTGCCCTTGCCCTTTGGGTAGAAAAGCGCGGCGTCGGCCGTGCCGTCCGGTGTTTTAACGTCGACGTCCTTCTCGACCACCGTCTCTTCCGCGTGAGCCAGGGTGGCCGCGAGTGTCGCAGCGGCGGCGGCCGAGAGCCCAAAGGCACGGCGCGAAAAGCTGGGGTCAACTAGGCCTTGATGGATGTCGTCGTCGCACAT
>JAYUBY010000345.1:0-5973 GCA_043740635.1 Alphaproteobacteria bacterium | reverse complement strand
CAGGCGAACCGCGCCTTCCCCGCCGGCCAGGTGCGCAATGGCGGCCAGGCCGTCGATGTCACGGCCGGGCGGACGCTCGCCAACGCCACCCAGATCGGCCTCTTGGCCCTGCCCTCCACCAAGGGCGAGAGCGTCTACGTCCGCGACGTCGCCCAGGTGATCGAGGGGCCGCGTGAGGATCAGGCCCGCGCCTGGCGCTATGCTCGCGCCGGCCGGGGCTGGAGCGAAGCGCCCGCCGTCAGCTTGGCGATCGCCAAGCGCAAGGGCGCCAACGCCGTCGTGGTCTCGCAAGCCGTGCTGGCCCGGGTCGAGGCGCTGAAGGGCACGCTCTTGCCTGACAGCCTGAGCGTGGCGGTCACCCGCGACTACGGCGCGACGGCCAACCAGAAGGCCAACGAGCTGCTCTTTCACCTCGGGCTGGCGACGCTCTCGATCGTCATCCTGATCGGCTTCGCCATCGGCTGGCGCGAGGCGGGCGTCACCGCCGTGGTCATCCCGACCACCATTCTGCTGACCCTCTTCGCCTCCAACCTGCTCGGCTACACGATCAACCGGGTCAGCCTGTTCGCCCTGATCTTCTCGATCGGCATCCTCGTCGACGACGCCAGCGTCATGATCGAGAACATCGCCCGCCACTGGGCAATGGCCGACGAGCGCAGCCGCGTCGATGCGGCGGTCGAGGCCGTGGCCGAGGTCGGCAATCCGACCGTGGTCGCGACCCTGACCGTGGTCACCGCCCTCCTGCCAATGCTGTTCGTCTCGGGCCTGATGGGTCCGTACATGGCGCCGATCCCGGTCAACGCTTCGGCGGCGATGGTGTTCTCGTTCTTCGTCGCCGTGGTCATCGCGCCCTGGCTGATGGTGCGCTTTGCTCGCAAGACCCTGGCGGCCGGCGGCGGTCATCATGGCGAAGGCAAGCTTGGCGCGCTCTACCGCAAGGTCGCCACCCGGGTGATCGGCACGCGCAAGTCCGCCTGGGCCTTCCTGATCGGGGTTGGTTTGGCCACCCTCGTGGCCTGCGCCATGTTCGCGACCAAGACCGTCACGGTGAAGCTGCTGCCGTTCGACAACAAGTCGGAGTTGCAGGTGGTGCTCGACATGCCGGAAGGCACGTCGCTGGAAGCGACGCAGCGGGCGCTCTCCGACGCGGCGATCATCACCCGCGGCCTGCCCGAAGTCGTCGCAATCGACGCCTATGCCGGCACGGCCTCGCCGTTCAACTTCAACGGCCTCGTCCGCCACTACTACCGACGCAACAAGCCGGAGATGGGCGACCTGTCAGTGGCCCTGGCCGAAAAGGGCGAGCGGCATCGTTCCAGCCACGCCATTGCGCTCGATCTGCGCCAGAAGCTCACTAGGGTCGTCCTGCCGGCCGGCGCGGCCATCAAGGTAGTCGAGGCGCCGCCCGGACCGCCGGTGATGGCGACCTTGCTGGCCGAAATCTATGGACCCGACTCCGCGACACGCCGCGCGGTGGCCGAGCGCGTCAAGGCGACCTTCCATTCGGTCCCGTACATCGTCGACATCGACGACAGTTACGGCCAGCCGCGCCCCGGCCTGCGGCTGGTTCCCGACCGCGACCGCCTGGAGGCCCTGAAGGTCAGCGACCGCGACGTCTACGACTCGGTCGCTGCCGCCCTCGGCGGCCAGGTGGTTGGCTACGCCCATCGCGGCGAGGGCCGCGATCCTCTGGAGATCTCCGTGCGCCTGCCGCAGTCGGCGCGTAGCTGGGGCGAGGGTCTCGCGGCCATGCCGGTGGCCGTGTCGCAAGGCCCGGCTGGCGGCCGGCTCGTCTCGCTGGGCGAGGTCACCACGGCGTCGAACGAACCTGGCTCGACGCACATCTTCCGCCGCGACGGGCGCGATGTGGACATGATCATGGGCGACCTCGCCGGGGCCTATGAGGCGCCGATCTACGGCATGATGGCGGTCGACAAAGCCCTCCGTCAGGGCGACTGGAAGGACGTTCCGAAGCCCGATATCCGGATGCATGGCCAGCCGACCGACGAGAGCCGGGCGACGGTACTCTGGGACGGAGAGTGGGAGATCACCTGGGTGACTTTCCGCGACATGGGCGCAGCCTTTGGCGTCGCCATCCTCGGCATCTATGTGCTGGTCGTCGCCCAGTTCAAAAGCTTCCGGCTGCCCTTGGTCATCCTGACCCCCATCCCCTTAACCCTGGTGGGGATCGTTATCGGCCACATCCTGTTCAGGGCGCCGTTCACCGCTACCTCGATGATTGGCTTCATCGCGTTGGCCGGCATCATCGTGCGAAACTCGATCCTGCTGGTGGACTTCATCCGCCACAGCCAGACCGCAGGTCGGCCATTGCGCGAGGTCCTGTTGGAGGCCGGCGCGATCCGCTTCAAGCCGATCGTGCTCACAGCGGCGGCGGCGATGATCGGTGCGGCGGTAATCCTCACCGACCCGATCTTCCAGGGGCTGGCGATCTCGCTGCTGTTTGGCCTCGCCTCCTCGACCCTGCTGACGGTGCTGGTGATCCCGGCCATCTTTGTGGTCCTGCGCGACGATGGCGTGGCGCTGCCGGCGAAGGTGGCAAAATGAGCCTCAAGGACGGACGCCAAAGGCCCCGCTTGACCTTGCATGCGTATCTTCTACATAAAGCAGATGACCGTCGCCCTCGCGTCCCGCCCCTCATCCCATCAGCTCTCAGAGTTAGAGGAAAGCGCCCAGTCCGCCGCCCGTCTGCTGAAGCTCATGGCCAGCGAGCCGCGGCTTTTGCTGCTTTGCCGCCTGGTCGAAGGCGAGGCTTCGGTTGGAGATCTGGCCGAGCACGCCAAGATGGCCCAATCAACGACGTCGCAGCATCTAGCCAAAATGCGCTCTGAGGGCCTGGTGACGACGCGCCGTGAGGCCCAGACCATCTATTATCGTCTCGACGATCCTGCCGCAGTCCGTGTGCTCGATACGCTCTGCGACATCTATCGCGGGCAGGCCCCGGCCTCGCACAATTCGGCGAAGCGCTAGGCGGCTCAGACGTCGTCGGACGGGATGGTATCAGCCAATTCGATCACGGTCCGGCCGACAAAGGTCGCCTATTGGCCGAGCGCCCGCCAAGCCACATAGGCGGCGACCAGGAGGACAAGCCCGGCGAACAGCCGGCGCGCCAGCACCACATGGCCGGCCAGGAGGCCCGCGCCGCGAACCCCCACGGCTCCGCCAGCCAGACCCCCTAGGATAAACAGTAGGGCGATCGGCCAGTTCACTTGGCCGGAGGCGGCATAATTCAGCGACGTCGCCGCGCCGAACACCGACACCGACAGCAGCGACGAGGCCGCCGCATTTGCCAGGGTCATGCCGGTCGCCGCCATCAGGCCCGGGACAATCAAGAAGCCACCGCCGATGCCGAAGAAGCCTGCGGCTAGGCCGGTCAGCACGCCCAGGGGCGCGAGCTTCATCATCAAGGGCAAGGTGATATGGACGTTGGGATCGCCCGCGGACTTTGGACGTCGCAGCATGGAAAGCGCGATGGCCGCCATGGCGGCGGCGAAAAACAGCAGGAGTCTCTGACCATCCACTGCCTTGGCGAGGCTAGAGCCCAGGAACGAGCCGAGCAGGCCCGCGCCGGCGAACACTGTTGCGCAAGGCCATTTGACCCGCCCGCCTCGCCCGTGGCCCAGGAGGTTAATCGCCGCGTTGACCGCCACGGCGGCGGCCGAGGTGCCGATCGCTACGTGCGGATCGCGGATGCCGACGACATATAGCAGCAGGGGCGTGGCCAGCACCGAGCCACCGCCGCCAAACAGGCCGAGCAGCGCGCCGACGACAGCGCCGCTCATCAGGGCCGAGACGATCATGAAGGCGGACATGGCGGGAACTACCGATCAGGCTTGTATCTGCATATATTCGCATATATGTTCTACGCCTTGAGTGCAACCTGAGACTTCGACCATGTCCGACCCGATTGCCCCGTCCGATCCCGCCGAGACCCGCGCAGCTGCGATCATCGCGGCAGGGTTCGCCAATCCGGCCCTGCGGCCGCAGGTGAAAGCCTTCTTCGACGAGGCCACCTTCACGGTCAGCTATGTGGTGCGAGACCCGGGCTCCAAGGCCTGTGCCATCATCGACAGCGTGCTCGACTACGACCCAGCTTCGGGCCGGACGTCGCACGGCTCGGCCGACGCCATGATCACCTACGTGCGGGACGAGGGCTTGGAGGTCGTGTGGCAGCTGGAGACCCACGCCCACGCCGATCACCTGTCGGCCGCGCCGTATCTGCAAGAAGCCTTGGGAGGACATCTTGCGATCGGTGCGAAGATTGTGCGGGTCCAGGAGACCTTCGGACAACTGTTCAACGTGGGCGCTGACTTCGCCCGCGATGGCCGCCAGTTCGATCACCTGTTTGACGACGGTGAAGCCTTCGCGATTGGTGGCTTACGCGCCCTCGCCCTTCACGTGCCCGGCCACACACCCGGCTGCATGGCCTATGTGATCGGTGACGCCGTCTTTGTCGGCGATACCCTGTTCATGCCCGATTACGGCACGGCCCGCTGCGACTTCCCCGGCGGTGACGCCGCGACCCTCTATCGCTCGATCCAGCGGCTGCTCGCCTTGCCCGAGGCCACGCGGGTCTTCCTGTGCCATGACTATAAGGCGCCGGAGCGGGCCGAGTTTGCGTGGGAGACGAGCATCGGCGACGAGAAGCGGGACAATGTCCATGTCCACGCCGGGGTCAGCGAGATTGCCTTCGTGGCGCTGCGCGAGGCGCGCGACAAGACGCTCGGCATGCCGCGCCTGATCCTGCCGTCGGTACAGGTCAATATGCGCGGCGGACACCTGCCTGAGCCGGAAGCCAACGGCGTCCGCTATTTGAAAATTCCCCTCAACGCCGTCTGATGAGCCCAATGATCAAAGGCCTCACTCTTGCCGCTACGCTCGCTTTCCTGGCCTCGCCCGCTCAGGCCGAACCCACGCACGTGATGGTCCGCGCTCAGGCCCAGGACGCCAAGTTTATCGGCGACCATATGGGCGGGGTTCAGATCACGCTCACCGACGCGCGGACCGGCGCGGTGCTCGCCAAGGGCCTCACTAAGGGCGGCACGGGCGATACCCCGCGGATCATGAAGACGCCGAGGACGCGGGGCATGGGTCTCACCGACCCGTCGGCGGCCGGCTTCGAGGCGCTCCTCGACCTCAAGCAGCCGACCCTCGTGCGCGTTGACGCGGTTGGGCCAGTCGGCAAGCCTGGCGCGGCGATCAAGATCTCCTCTACCCAGTGGATCCTGCCGGGGCGCGACATCGTCGGCGATGGCTGGGTGCTGAATTTCCCTGGTCTGGTGATCGAACCGACGACAACGGTGTCGCCCGACGGCGCGCTGCAGATCAGCGCCAAGGTCAGCTTGATGTGCGGATGCCCGATTGAGCCCGGCGGCATTTGGAACGCCGATACCTACAAGGTTGAAGCGCATCTGATGAAAGGTGACCATGACATCTTCACAACGCTCCTCACCTATGCAGGCCAGCCCAGCCAGTTTTCCGGCGCACTCTCGCATGCGCCGATGGGACGCTACCGGCTTCGGCTGATCGCCGCAGACACGACAACGTCGAATACGGGCGTGGTCGAGATCCCTGTCCGCGTGCGCTGAGGGTCCAGCGCCTGACCCGCGGCTCTGCTTCAAAAGCGTTCGGCTTAGCCAAAGGATCGCGCGCTAGGAGGTCTTGGGTGGGGCCGGCGCGCGAACCCGTGAAGTCGGGCGTTGTCGGCCTCTTGGCGCACGGCCGGCCGGCGCGACGACTTGACGGGGATCAAGGCGCCACGGGCCTAGACCCTGCATCTGGCACAATGGGATGTGAGAATGCGGCCTTCCCGCGTACGCTGCGCGACCGCAGATTTTTTGCGAGGTGCTCCATGGATTATCGGGTGACCGCCGAGCGCATTGATGCCCATGGCAGTCTGGCGCGCGCGAAGGATGCGAGCCTGGTGCTCGACACGGACGTTGCGGGCCGCCGCGA
>JAYUBY010000344.1:0-6423 GCA_043740635.1 Alphaproteobacteria bacterium | reverse complement strand
GCCCTCGCCCTTTGACGCGCCCCGCACCAGGCCTGCGATGTCCACGAAGTTGATCCGCGCCGGAATGATCTCTTTGGAAGGGATGATGACGGCGAGCGCGTCGAGGCGAGGCTCTGGCACCGCCACGTCGCCGGTGTTGGGCTCGATGGTGCAGAACGGATAGTTCGCAGCCTGAGCTGCTGCGGTCTGTGTGAGCGCGTTGAACAAGGTCGATTTGCCCACGTTGGGCAGGCCGACGATGGCGACTTTCAGGGCCATGGGGTCTTTCGAAGCAGCGTGAAGCGAACGGTCGGGCGACCTAGCACGGGAGCGGCGTTTGCGACAGGGCGCGCTCTACATTGCGCCTGCATCCCTAGGGGCCGACTGCTCGACCTAGCAGCGGGCGTGGGTCAGGCCTAGGCTCGGCCCCAAAGGGCCCGGCCATAACGCCGGCCAGCTAAAACGGGGCACGGGACATGGTGAGCAAGCGAATGAGGGCATGGGGCGCCGCTGCGGCGGGGATTCTGGCGGGGCTTAGCTTGGGGCTGGCTGGACCGACCGGGGCGGCGACAAAACCGCAGGTCAAACCGATCACCGCACCTGGCTCTCCGTTCTTCGGCGTAGGCGCCTTCGACCTGAAAGCCCTGGGCTACGTGGAGGAAGAGTACATCGTCTCGGGGACGGCCACCTCCTACAAACTGACCGGCGAGCCCACGGCAGACGGCGCCTGGACGGCCAAGCCCGCAGACACGGCGCCCTACGCGACCCGCATTGTCGTCGTGCGCCCGGTCGATCCGAAGGTGTTCAGTGGCACGGTGGCGGTGGAGTGGCTGAACGTAACCGGCGGCCTCGATGCTGGCCCGGACTGGACCTACAGCCACCGGCAGATGCTGCGTGCCGGGATGGCATATGTGGGGGTCTCGGCCCAGAAGGTGGGCGTCGAGGGCGGCAACAGCCTGGGCGGCCCCGGCATGCCGCTGAAAAAAGTAAACCCGGCCCGCTATGGGGCGCTCTCCCACCCCGGCGACAACTATGCCTTCGACATCTTCTCCCAAGCGGGCGAGGCGGTGAAGAACGGCGAGGTGCTGGGGCCGCTGAAGCCCAAACACGTGCTGGCTACCGGCGAATCTCAGTCGGCGGTGTTCATGACCACATATGTGGACGCCGTCGACCCGATCGCGCGAGTATACGACGGCTTTTATATCCACTCGCGCTTCGGGGGCGCGCCGCCGCCGGAGACTGCCTCGATGCGCGGTGGGCCGAATGCACGCGGGGTGGTCGGCGTGAAGATGCGGCCGAATCTGCGGGTACCGGTCATGACCCTGATCTCCGAGACCGACCTTATCGGCACGGGGCTCACCGGCTTCTGGACTGCCCAGCAGCCGGACAATGACAAACTCCGCATTTGGGAGATGCCGGGGACTGCCCACGTCGACAACTACATGTTCTTCGTCGGCGGCTTCGACGATGGCCATGCGCCGCCCGCCAAGATCGCCGAGCTCTGGAGGCCGAACGACGCCCTCTTTGGCGCCAAGATGGCCAAGCCGATCAACTCAGCCCCGCAGCACCACTATGTTGCCATGGCGGCGCTGGCAGCGCTCGATCGTTGGGTCGCGACCGGCAAGGCCCCGCCCAAGGCCGCACGGCTGGAGCTGAACGCCCGGGAGAAGGAAGGCGCAGCGCCCACCCTGGCGCTCGACGGATCGGGAAATGCGCGCGGCGGCATCCGCACGCCCTGGGTCGATGCGCCCACCGCCAAGCTCTCCGGCTTCGGCAACACCGGCGGGCCGTACGGCTTCCTGGTGGGATCCACCCAGCCGTTTGATGCGGCGACACTCGGCAAACTCTATCCGGCCGGCAAGGCGGACTACCTGAAGGCGTTCGACGTCTCGCTGAACACCGCGGTGAAGGCCGGGTTTATACTGCCGGCCGACCAGGCCGAGATCCGAGCCCTGGCGGCGGCGAACTGGCCGGGGACTTAAGCAGCGCCAGAGAGGAAGCACGGTGAACAAGATCGATTTGCGGACTTAGGGCAGGCCGCGTTCAGGGCTATGGCGTGTTCGGAGTGCGCAGAGCGAACGGTCCTGCGACCCAGCACTCTGAGGGCGTTTGCGACGGAGCGGCGAACAGCCTACCCATGTCCCAGGTAACGCTTGGGGGATTTCAAATTGATCGACGTTCGGATGGTTCTTGCTGTGATGGCCGGCATGGCGATCGCGGGTCATGCTGGGGCGGCTGCCGCTCCGACGGCGCCGCCGGCTGACGCAGCGGAGGCCCGCGCGATCTTCAAGGCATTGGTCGAGACAGACACTAGCCATACGCACGGATCAACGGCGCTTGCCCAAGCGATCCGCGCGCGGTTGCTAGCCGCGGGGTTTTCGCCTGAAGACCTGACCTTTTTGGCTCCGGCCGAGACGCCAGCCAGCGGCAACCTCGTGGTGCGCTATCGCGGTAAGGGGAAGCTGAAGCCGATCCTTTTCATGGGTCACCTGGACGTGGTCGACGCCAGGCCCGAGGACTGGACGGTCCCGCCGTTCAAGCTCACCGAAAGGGATGGCTTCTACTATGGCCGCGGTACGATCGACATGAAGGACGGCGATACGGCGCTGATCGAGGCTCTTATCCGCCTCAAGCGGCAGGCCTATGTCCCCGATCGCGACATCATCGTCATATTCACCGCGGACGAAGAGGCGGGCGGCGCGGCCAATGGACCACAATGGCTGCTGAAGGCTCATCGCGACCTGATCGATGCGGAGACTGCCTACAATTTCGATGGGGGCGGTGGCACGACCAAGGAAGGTCAGCGACTGTTCTACGAGGTCGGCACGAGCGAGAAAATCTATCTAACCTTCACCCTGGAGACGACCGGGCCCGGCGGCCACGGGTCTCTCCCCGGTGCGGACAATCCGATCTATCGGCTAGGTGACGCCCTGCAGCGCCTCGAGGCCTTCAGGTTTCCAGTGAAAATGACGGCGACGACGCGGGCAAGCTTCAAGGCGATGGCGGCCCTGCAGCCGGGGCCTGACAGCGCCGACATGTTAGCGGTTTCCGGTTCAACGCCAGACCTTGCCGCAGCTGATCGACTCTCGGCCAAGCCCTACGCCAACGCAGAACTGCGAACCACCTGCGTGGCGACCCTCATTTCGGGCGGGCATGCCGAGAACGCCCTGCCACAGCGCGCCAAGGCGACCGTGCAGTGCCGTCTCATGCCCGGCGACACGGCCGCCAATGTTCAGGCGACGCTGGTCAAGGTGCTGAACGAACCCAAGATCACCGTCACGCAGGACTTCCCGCCGATCATCAGCCCGGAATCGGCGCCCACGCCGGAAGTCATGGGCCGGATCGCCGCCGTTGTGCATTCGATGTGGCCGGGCGTTCCGATCGTGCCGACCATGGCCACAGGCTTCAGCGACGACCGCCAGACACGGAACGCAGGCATCCCGTCTTACGACGTGGGGGGCATGTGGTCGGAACTGGGCGAGAACCGCGCTCACGGGCGGGACGAGCGGGTGGGCATGGCCGCGTTCGACGAGAGCGTCGAGTACGCCTATCGGCTTATGAAGGCCTTGAGCTCGGCCAAGTAGCCTGGCCTCAGCCGGCTGAGTGGCTCAACGACTGTTGAGCGCCTCGGCCGCGTGATCGCGCCGGCTGACGGCTTCCTTGCGGAATTGGCCACGAAGTTTGACCAGCCGCTTCTCCAGCTCGGTCACGATCTGGCGGGCTTCTTCGCGGCGGCCGTTTCGGGCCATGAAAGCGGCGTAGCGAGCGAGGCCCTCAAAGCCCGGCATGCGCTCGGCGGACCATTGTAGAGCTCGGTCAGCCTCGTCGATGCGGCCGAGATCCTCGAAGGCTCTGCCTAGCGCCAGCGCCGCCGCAGGTGTCCGACTATGCGCCTCGTCATTCCCCAGTTTCTCAAGGACCTCAAGCGCCTCGGCGGACCGGTGGAGCTCCAGCAGGGCGGTGGCTAGGCCCAGCAGCAACACCGGGTCGTCGGCGTGCACGCCTTGGGCAGCGGCCCGGTAGAGCGCCTGGGCCTCGGCATGGTGGCCAAGATGGGCAGCGGCGGCGGCTAAGCGTGACTGGTTGCGGACGGTAGGTGTGTCGTCGCAGGCCTGCTGGGCCTCGCGGTATTCGCGACGCGGGTCAAGGGTCTCGCGGGTGGCGCGTCGAACCTTTTGGGCGGTCGAACCCCCCACGATGTCGGGCAGGACGTTCAGGAAGAAATAGACGGCTCCCCCGATCGGCTGGAACATCAGGATGATCCACAGCCACATACTCTCGCGGCCGGTTTTCACGGCGTGCCAGCAGAGCAGCAAGGCGATGACTAAGGAAACGAGAAAGCCGGGGATCAACATCGTGTCTAAGTATCGTCGCGGGCGGCCTTACGCGGATCAACCTTCTCGGCCGGGGCCAGGCGCATGACTTCGGTTTGGTATTTCTCGTCTTCGCCGGCCGCCAGCAGGGGCAGGGCCTCGGCGACGGCTTCGATCAGAGGCGCGACCCATTTCTGGTCGGCCTTGTGGAATTCCGAGAGCACATGGCCGTGGACCAATTCCTTCTGTCCGGGATGGCCTGTGCCGAGGCGCGCCCGCCGGAAGTAGGGGCCGACCTGAGAGGTGATGGAGCGTACACCGTTGTTGCCCGCCGCCCCGCCACCGGCCTTCATCCGAAAGCGACCCGGGGCGAGGTCGATCTCGTCGTAGAAGACCACTAGGTTCTCAGGCTCGATCTTGAAGAACTTTAGCGCCTCCCCGACCGCGCGGCCGCTCTCGTTGTAGAATGTTTGCGGCTTCAGGATCAGGGCCCGCACGGGGCCGTCTGGGGTCTCGATCGATCCCTCTGAGGCGAAGCTAGCGAAGCGCGAGCGGAAGGGGCCGAAGTTCCATCGGCGCGCAATCTCGTCCACGGCCATGAAGCCGATGTTGTGGCGTGTCTTGGCGTAGGTCGCGCCTGGATTGCCCAGCCCTGCGATCAACAGCATGGAGCCCCCCGACAACTCGGGGAGGCGCGGTTCTTAGGCCTCGCCACCTTCTTCCGCAGTGGCGGCGGCCTCAGCGGCGGCGGCAGCGCCTTCGCTGGCGGCTGTGTCGGCGGCTTCGTCTTCGTCAGCTTGCGACGAGGCGCCGCTGATGGTAGCGAGCACGGTCTCGGCCGGAACCGCGGCCGCAACATTGGCCGGCAGCTTCAGGTCGGAAATTCGGACCGAGGCGCCAATATCCAGGCCGGTCAGGTCGACGACCAGCTCTTCCGGAATATGGTCGGCGGCGCAGGAGACCTGCACGTCGTGGAACACGATGTTGAGCGTTCCGCCGCGCTTCAGGCCCGGCGCTTCGTCCTGGTGGGTGAAGTGCAGAGGGACATTGATCTTGATCTGCTGGTGGGCGTCGACCCGGTAGAGGTCGAAGTGCACCGGCACGTCGGTGACCGGATGCATGTCCACGGCCTTGGCGATGACAGGTTGGGTCTCGGAGCCGTGCTTCAGGGTCACCAAGTGGCCGAGGAGCTTGCCGGTGTAGAGCGCCTTGCGGAACTCGTTCATCTTTACGGAAATGGCCACGGGGTCCTTGTCGCCGCCGTATAGGACGCCGGGGACGAGGCCTTCGCGGCGGTCGACGCGCGCGCCACCGGTGCCGGTCCGCTCGCGGACTTCAACGTTCAAAACGATCTCGGCCATGGCCTTGCCTCAAAACGAAACCGCCGCGCGAAGGGTGCGCGGCGACACAGTGTATGACCCCATAGGGCCGAAAGGTGCGCGTGGATACACAAAAGCCTCCGTCCGCGCAACGGGCGGAGGGCCTAATTCGATAAAGGCTTCTTCGAGCGGGATCGCGCCTTCGTGGACGTCGAGGCCTTTTCGAGCGCCGCCTGAGCCGCTGCCTGGGCGCGGGCGTCGACGGGTTCCATCACACCGGCGCTCTTCATCAGGCAATGCCCGGTGTCGGTCAGTACATGTTGGCCTAGGCAAAAGACGTCTTCGTAGTGGGGTTTGGCCACGGCCAGGCACTGGTAGAGGTTGAGTTTGGACATGCTGAGGCAGGTGGCCGAGGGAGGGTCGGCGAGGATCGGCATCACTTGGGCGAGGCTGTTGTCGTCGGCGTAGCCTAGCGCGGCCAGCGCGGCCACCGCCAGGCTGTGGATCACCTCGGGCGTATAGGGCGGTGGGACGCTCTCACCGGCCACGTTCATCTGGCCCGGTCCCGATACCGCCATCTGAAGGCGCGAGGTCTCGGCCACTTCACCAAGGCCAGGTGTAGCGGATAAATCCTTGGCAAGCTGCATCCGGCCTTCGCGGCCAGCGACCTCAGCCTTTGACCAGGGCTGATGCTGGACATCATAGGCGGCTTGGTGCACGGAGCGGCCGAGCTCAAGCAGCTTGCGGCCGTCTTCGCCCAGTGCAGCCATCACCAGACCGGCGGCGCTCGAGGAGCCTGTGAAGCCGACGGC
>JAYUBY010000343.1:0-12748 GCA_043740635.1 Alphaproteobacteria bacterium | reverse complement strand
GATGTGGACGCGACCGCCAAGCACCACTGGGAAGCGATGGGCTACTTTTCACCGGCCTTGAAGGACTACGTGGAGAACCACCTCATCCCGGAGATGATTGGCTCGCCTGGGCTGACTGAAGTGAACCGGATCGAAGATCCCCTGAACTATCGCGACCGGGCAGCGATGAAGATGCCGAAGTACGTCATCAACGCGGTGGGCGATGAGTACTTCCCTCCGGACAACACCAAGTTCTCCTATCACCTGCTACCAGAAGTGAAGCGGCTGCGGATGATCCCGAATTCCAAGCACTCAACGGCTGGGACTGACATCAACGAGAGCGTGACCGCTTTCTACGCCGCGGTTTTGAACCACACGCCGATCCCGAGCTATGCATGGACCGTTCGACCCGACGGGGCGATCATCGTAAAATCAGCGACGAAACCCACCGAGGTTCGGTTGTGGCAGGGCAACGACCCTAAGGCGCGCGACTTCCGCGTCGATACCATCGGCAAGGTTTTCACCTCGACCCTGTTGACCCAGCAGGCTGATGGAAATTGGGTTGGAAAGGTCGACAAGCCGGCGGCGGGCTGGAGTGCGTATTTCGTTGAGCTGACATATCCCAGCGGGACGGCCTACCCGTTCAAGTTTACCACTGAGGTCTCAGTGATCCCCGATACCTTGCCCTACAAATGGAAGGACGCCCGACCGATCATCGCGCCGGATGGTAGGCAATAGCCAAGACCTGTGGATCGGCGTGTCACGCGACTTGCTGATCACCACCTCTGATCAATCGGGTCGTTCGATGGGCTTTCCTTAGGCGGGGGAGCGCTGAGGTGAGAGCGTTACCGCTCCCGGACTGCGTAGGTCAGGTGGGTCACCCGCTGCGCCGGCTCCGCGCGGACGGGCTCCAGGGCCACGCGGCCCGCGTCCACGCCCTCGAGCAGGCGGATTCCGGAGCCGAACAGAACCGGTGAGAGCGCGATCGAGAACTCGTCGACCAGGCCGGCGTTCACGTACTCCAGGATCGTTGCGCCGCCACCCGCGATGCGGACGTCTCGGTCGCCGGCGGCCTCGCGGGCCTGGTCGAGCGCGGACTCGATGCCGTCGTTGACGAAGTGGAAGTCTGTCCCCCCGGCCGCTCCCAGGGCGCACGCTTTTCGTGCGTCACGACGAACACCGGCGTATGGAACGCCTCCTCCTCCGGCCACGCCTGTTCGCCGGCGTCGAACATGCGGTTGCCCATCACGTTCGCGCCGGTGCGCTCGAACGTCTCGCGCAAAATGTCGTTGTCGCGCCCCTCCTCGCCGCCCTCGCCGAGCTTCAGCCTCTCGCAGGAGTACCGCTGCGGGAAGATCCACTGCTGCAATTCCATCCACTGCTGCCCCATCAAGTCCCCGAAGGACTCGGGCGCGATGGACCCATCCAGCGACATCGACACACTGAAGAACACTCTTCCAACCATCAGCCCTCCGCTCCCTTCCGGACGATCTCGGCGACGTAGGCGGCCAGGTTGCTCAGGGTCTGCTGGCCGCCCTCGATGGCGTGGTGCTTCTCGACCGCCTCGTCGCGCAGCTCCTTGGTGAGGAACACCGTGCGCATCTCGATCCGGGTCGACGCGCCGTCGGACGCGAACGTGAGGACCGACTGGAAGGCGTTCGGGTCGCCGCGGAACTCACCGTGCTGCATCCCGATGCGCTCCGGAGGGGCGATCTCGGCCCAGGAGATCCACTCCTGGTAGTCCGTCCCGTCGGGTCCGTGCATCACGAAGACCCACTCCCCGCCGACACGAAACTCGAACGCGCGCGTGGTGGTGGTGAACCCCTCTGGTCCCCACCATCTCGACAGGTGCCGGACTTCTGTGAACGCCTCGAACACCAGCTCGCGCGGGGCACTGATGACCCGGGAGATCACGATCTCTCGGTCAGCTGTCGCTGGCTGCGCCAATGCATCGCGTCCCTTCGCTGGCATCCGTCATTCCTTCCCGTGCCTGAGGTCCTGCACATACGCGTCCAGCCGCTCGAAGCTCTCGTTCCAGAATCGCTCGAACCCGCCGGTCCACTCGTGGACCGGTCGCAGCTTGCCGGCGTCAAGGCCGTACAGGCGCTGCCTGCCTGCCTTGCGGTCCCGCACTAGTCCGACCTCCCGAAGCACACGCAGATGTTTGGACGTCCCCGGCTGGGTCATCCCCAGCTCCTGGGCCAACTCGGTCACCGGCCTCTCACCTGCGCGCAAGAGTACCAGGATCTCCCGGCGCTGCGGCTCGGCGATCGCGTTGAAGATGTCCGACGTCGTCGCTGCTCGTGCCATGGCGACGTCATATGCCGATATCGGCATGTGTCAAGACGAAGGGATCAGGCGCGGTCCTTCACCAAGGACCATCCACAGAATCTGATCATTGCCCTGGGAGGTAAGCTGTCAGGCAGCGCGACGCGGGATTTCGTCGAGCGCCGAATCGTTCGTCGCCAGGCGACGGAACCCTGGAAGGCGCATAATCAAAGGTTCGGCCATCGGCTCGGTCCAAGGGCGATCACCGGACCAGAACCGAGGCGTGTCATCGGCGTTGAAGAGGAAACCTACGAGCGATCGCACCGATTGTGGCGCCTGCTCGGACTGCGCAATCCAAGTGTCTTTGAACTGGCGCAGCTTGCGACCAAAGGCATTCATTTTCTGTGATCCCAACATCACGTTAGGGAAATATTAAGCATAAATTCCCCTGAGAGGCGAGTCGGGAGCCAATTCTTCGTGCGTGAGGCGATTTCGCGAGGCTTATTGGCCCTCATGCGCGGCGTCGTTTTGACCTCGCGGCCAAGCCTGTTTTACCAAGCGAACGCGAAGGTTTGGCGGGTGCGAGGGGGTGACCGATGATCCTCATTGGGCAGTATGACTCGCCGTTCGTGCGGCGTGTGGCGGTGGCGTTGAAGACCTATGGCTTGGCCTATCAGCACAAGCCGTGGTCGACCTTCGGTGACGCCGACAAGATCGCGAAATTCAACCCGCTGCGGCGCGTGCCCACGCTGGTGATGAATGACCACACCGCGTTCACAGACTCCGCGGTCATTCTGGGCGTGATCGATGAGCGGGTCGGACCGGAACAGGCCACACTGGCGCGTCGCGGCGAGGACGGGCGAGACCTTTTGCGGATCGCGGCCTACGCGTCCGGGACAGCGGACAAGGCGGTGAGTCTCGTCTACGAACGTGTCCTGCGCGAAGCTGCCTTGCCGCTGTGGGTTGAGCGTTGCCGACTGCAGATCGCCGAGACACTTGACCTGCTGGAGGCGGAACGACAGTTGCGGCCAACAACCTGGCTGTTTGACGATGTGCTGAGCCATGCCGACGTGATTCTGACCACCATGACCAGCTTCATAGCCGGGGCTTTGGAAGGAGAGTTCGATTGGAATCGCTGGCCGGCGCTGAGTGCGCACGCAAAGGCATGTGAAGAGCTGGCGGCGTTCCGAGAGGCCTATCAGCCGTTCTCCAAGCCGGGTGACAATTGAACCCACGGCGCCACGGCGATTTCGTTCGCCGCCGGCCTGTTCTAGGAGAGGCCATGGAACCACCCATCGCCCGCCCAGAAGTCCTTGCGCTCAGAACGTCCGAGATCCGCGAGGTTGCCAACGCCGGCATGGGCCGCGAGGACATCTTGCCATTTTGGGTCGGCGAGTCCGATCAACCGACACCGGATTTCATTCGCCGCGCGACTGCCGACGCGCTGATGCAGGGACGGACCTACTATACCCACAACCTCGGCCGTCCCGACCTGCGCGAAGCCCTATCGGCTTATCTCGACCGGCTGCACGGCCGACCGTTCGGACTTGATCGGCTTGCGATCACCAGCTCCGGCGTCAACGCCCTCATGCTGGCCGCCCAGGCGGTGGTCTCACCCGGCGACCGGGTCGTGGTGACCGCGCCTGTCTGGCCCAATGTTGTCGAGATCCCACGAATTCTATCGGCGCGAATGGAGACGGTCTCGCTGGACCGCGCCCAAGGGCGTTGGCGTCTGGACCTCGACAAGCTGATGACGGCCCTGACCCCGGACACCAAGGCGCTGTTCCTAAACTCGCCTAACAATCCCACCGGCTGGACACTTCCGGCTGAGGACCGTGCGGTGATCCTAGGGCGGTGCCGCGACTACGGCATCTGGCTGATCGCCGATGACGTCTACGAGCGGCTGATCTTCGGACCAGGAAATTCTGCGCCGTCCTTTCTGGAGCTGTCCGATCCGGACGACCGGCTGATCTCAACCAACAGCTTCTCCAAGGCCTGGCGAATGACCGGTTGGCGGATGGGCTGGATGGTTCTGCCCCCGGCCCTGACCGAAGCAATCGGGGTGGTGATTGAATACAACACCTCCTGTGCGCCGGACTTCATCCAAAGCGGAGCCGTAGTGGCGCTGAATGACGGCGAGCCGCACATCGCGGCCCTGCGCGCCGAACTGACCGCAGCCAGGGATCAGGTGCTGGCGGGACTTCGGGCCTTGCCGGGCGTCGAAGCGCCGCAACCTGAGGGCGGCATGTACGCCTTCTTCCATTTGCCGGGGCAGGGCTCCTCCATGAGCCTCGCCAAGGCGCTCATCGACAAGGTGGGCCTTGGCCTTGCGCCAGGTTCAGCGTTTGGGCCTGAGGGCGAGGGTTGGTTGCGTTGGTGCTTCGCCGCGCGGCCGGAGAAGAATGCCGCCGGTCTCGCCCGACTTCGAGCCTATCTCAACGTCTAGTTCGGCTTCGGATCGGGCGCGGGCGGCGGCTCAGGAGCGGCCGGGGTCGGCGCGGAGGGCCGTAGCAACGCATCGATCGAGGATGGTGCGCCGGGCGTCTCGGCAGGGGCCGGAGGCGCGGCGTCGGCTGGTGGCGGGGCGGGCACGTCATTCACCTTGAACGAAGCCCCCATGAGGATGGCCTTAGCTTGCAGGTCCTTAGCGGTGGTCTCGCAGCGGGCGGGCAGGGCCCAGCTCATCCAGGCCTGGGCCAAGTGGGCGGGCGTGACCTCAGGTCCAGCCTTCCAGACCTCGTGACCCTTGCTGACGGCCTCAGCACCGATTGTGTTGATGGGGCGAAGGCTGGCCTTCTCAGCTGCGGTGATGGCAGCCTGAAAGAGCTTAAGCTGGGCGCGTCCTTCCTTCTCCATGTCGGCGTAGACCTTGAGATCGTCTGAGAGCTTTCGCCCCGGCGGGCGATAGGTGCTCTCGATGCGGGTGACCTCGGGCATGACCTTGTCGTGCAGATCGAGGTAGCCGCGGAGCGATCCGTAGCACCAGGCCACGAACTGGTAGTCCTCGTGCGGGGCGCCGGCGGGGAAGCGGTCTTCCGGGGGAGCCACGACGGGCGCGGTCACTTCCGCTGGCGCCGCGGGTGGCTCGGTCGCAGCGGGCTGGACTTGCAGGAAGAAGGCGAAAGCGAGTGCGGTGGGAGACATGGACTTGCAGATACCTCGGAATCTCAGCGAAAATCAGGCGGGCCCGAAGCCGCCGCCGCCTGGCGTCTCGATCTCGATCAGATCGCCTGCCTCGACGTTCAGAGCGAAACAGCCGGGAAGGTCTGTAACTGCACCGGAGGCGGCGATCAAACGCTGAGCGCCGGGAAGTGCGGGACCGCCGCCCATGAGCCCTTGGGGCGCGTGCTCTCGACGCGAAGAGAGGAGCGCTGCTTCCATCGGCGCGAGGAAGCGGACGCGGCGGATCGAACCGTCTCCGCCGCGCATGCGTCCGGCGCCGCCGGATCCGTGGCGGACGCCGAAGCTCTCCACTCGCACCGGGAAACGGCGCTCGAGAATCTCTGGGTCGGTGAGGCGCGAATTGGTCATGTGCGTATGAACCGCGCTGGCGCCCGGCGCGCAGGCCGTCGCGCCGGAGCCGCCGCAGATGGTTTCATAGTACTGGCGCCGATCGTCGCCGAAGGTGAAATTGCTCATCGTTCCGAGGCTATTGGCCATGACACCTAGGGCGGCGTAGAGGGCGTCGACAACATGCTGACTGGTCTCGACGTTGCCTGCGACAACAGCGGCCGGCGGGCGTGGGTCGAGCATGGAGCCGGGGCGGGTCAGGATTTTCAGCGGTTCCAGGCAACCGGCGTTCAGCGGGATGTCGTCGTCTACGAGGGTGCGGAAAACGTAGAGAGCTGCAGCGTCGACAATGGCCGAGGGGCCGTTGAAGTTCGTCGTCACCTGATCGGCGCTTTGCGTGAAGTCGAGCGTGGCTTCGCCGGCTGCGGCGTCCACGGTCGTGGTGACTACGATCTCACCGCCTCCGTCCATGGGAACGCGGGCCTGGCCGTCCGAGAGCTTGCCGACAGCGCGCCTGACGGCGGCCGCAGCGTTTTGCTGGACGAAGGTCATGTAGCGGGCGACAGCGTCCTGGCCGTAGGCGCGGATCATGCCCGCCACGGCCGCGCCGCCTGCTTGGCAGGCCGCGATCTGCGCCTTGAGGTCGGCGATATTGGTGTCCGGATCGCGGGCGGGCCAGCGTCCGGTGGCAAGCGCTGAGCGAGTTTCGGCCCCAAGAAAATAGCCTTGGCGCATGATCGGCAGGGCGTCCAGCATGACGCCTTCCTCGTCGATGGTCTTGGAGAAGGGCGGCATGGAACCGGGTTGTACGCCGCCGATATCCGCATGGTGGCCGCGGGCGGCGACGTAGAAGGCGGGTTGTGCCGCCTCGCCCATGAAGATGGGCATCACGACAGTGATGTCTGGAAGGTGCGTCCCGCCAGCGTAGGGATTGTTAAGGGCGAACGCCTCGCCCGAGCGGAGCACCGGGTGGCGGTCGCGGACGGCGCGAACGCTGGCGCCCATGCTGCCCAGGTGAACCGGCATGTGGGGGGCATTGGCGACCAGGCCGCCATCGGCATCGAAGAGGGCGCAGGAGAAGTCGAGGCGTTCCTTGATGTTCACCGAGTGGGCGGTGCGTTCGAGCGCTGCGCCCATGGCTTCGGCCACACCCATGAAGCGGCGGTTGAAGAGCTCGAGAGTGACCGGGTCGGGCTTGTCGAGCAAGATGGCGTGGGTTGCAGCCGCAGAGATGCGATTGAGGCGGATAAGGCCATCGGTCCCAGCGGTAGCTCGCCACGCTGGGGCGAGTGCGATCTGAGTGTCGGCGCGGACGATGAGGGCGGGCCCGTCGAGGGTCGTGAGGGTGTCGGCAGCAACGACAGGCGCGGAATGCCACTGGCCGTTGGCGAACATCTCCAATCCCTCTCCCCCATGCCGGGAAAGGATTGGGTCTGGGGGATTTGGTTGTGAGCCTCCCAAGTCCGCGCTCGCATCGCTTTCGCGTCCCTGCGAGGAACGCGCGCTGGCTTCTACCTCGACCGCCGCGATCAGAATCGTTCTGTCGGGTTCGATAAAGCCGAACAGACGCTGGTGAGCGATCTCAAAAGCGGCCGTGACCGATTTCAGGTCGATGAGCGGAACGGGTAATTCCGCGTCGGCGCCGTCGTAGCGGAGGCGGAGGGTTTGGCGCACTTCGCCAGTTTCGGCGCCCTGTTCGACCATTGCAGCACGGGCGGTCTGTTCAACTTCGGCCAGGAGGGTCTTGGCGCGGGTCAGGCCTTCGGTGTTGAGCGGGACTTCCAAGCCGGCCTGCCTGAGCGCTGTCACGTCAGCTTGCCCGATGCCCCAGGCGCTGAGAACGCTGCCGTACCGGGGACAAAGGATCTCGCTGACGCCGAGTGCGTCGGCGGTCTGGCAAGCGACCTGACCGGCCGCGCCGCCGAACGCGGTCAATGCATGCTCGCGGGGATCGAAGCCGCGCTCGGTGGAAATGCGGCGCACCGCCTGAGCCATCTGCTCGACGGCGACGGCGACGAAACCTTCGGCGGCGGCCTCGACGCTGTCTGCGTCCATCGCGGTTGCGAGTTCGGCCAGGCGTGCGCGGGCGGCGGCGGGATCGAGCGCCTGGTCGCCGTTGGGTCCAAAAACCGATGGGAAGAAGCGCGGATCGAGACGGCCCAACACTAGGTTCGCGTCCGTTACCGTCGCCGGGCCGCCTCGGCCGTAGCCGGCGGGTCCGGGATCGGCGCCGGCGCTGGCGGGACCCGCGCGGGCGCGCATGCCATCGAAGGTCAGGATCGAGCCGCCGCCGGCGGCAACCGTCTCGACGTCGAGCATCGGGCTTCGGATCTTGGCGCCGGCGACCTTGGCAGTGTCGCGACGTTCGAGGTGGCCGGCATAGCGGCAAACGTCGGTAGAGGTACCGCCCATGTCGAAGCCGAGCACGGCGGGCGCGTCGGCCTGGGCCGCCGTACACGCAACGCCCACGACGCCGCCGGCGGGACCCGATACGACCGCATCCTTGCCGCGGAAGGCCTCGGCGCGGACCAGTCCGCCTGCCGAGGTCATGAAGAACAGCGGCGCACCGGCCACGGAATTCGCCACCTGGCGCACATATTCCTGCAGGATCGGCGTCAGGTAGGCGTCAGCGATGGTGGTCTCAGCCCGCGGAATAAATCTCGGCAGGGGCGAAACCTCATGGCTCTGCGCCACGAACTTGAATCCGACAGCCTTCGCGATCTCACCGGCAGCGAGCTCGTGAGCCGGGTTGAGGTCGGCGTGCATGAAGGCGATGGCGGCGGAGACGTAGCCTTGAGCAAGTGCAGACGTGAGCTTCTCGGTGAGCGCGATCCGGTCGAGCGGGCGCACGACCCCGCCCTGGGCGTCGAGCCGTTCATCGGCCTCCACCACCCCCGAATAGAGCGGGTCGGGACGAGCGATGGTGAGAGCAAAGAGATCCGGTCGCGCCTGGTCGCCGATCAGGACGGAGTCGGCAAATCCTTGAGTCGTTACGAACAGCGTCTTGGCGCCCGCACGCTCAAGCAGCGCGTTGGTCGCGACGGTGGTGCCCATCTTGATGGACTCGACGCGCGCGGCGGGGAACGGCTCGCCGCTTGCCGCGCCCAGGATACGGCGCATGGCCTCAACCGCGGCGTCCGGATAGGCGTTGGAGGCCGACAGCAGCTTCAGCGAAGTCTCAGCGCCGGCGCCACGTCCGCTCGCAATCTGGCCGATAACATCGGTAAACGTCCCGCCGCGGTCGATCCAGAAACGCCACGACCTGTCCAAAACTTAACTGTCCCTGCGATTGTCTTCGGTCGGCCACGATCGTATGGCTGCTTATCCCAATGAGTTTCTGGCGCAAGATAGCTGGACTAGCCGCTCGCAACCTCGATGAGGCCGAGTGCGATGTCTGCCCTCCGGGTCTCCCCGGCGAGGACCCCGCGTTCTCGACGGCCGTCACGGCGTTGGGCGCGAAACTCGCCAAGGCCGACGGAGAAGCCCAGGCCAGCGAGTGGCTGGCATTCTCGGAGGTCTTCCACGCCGACGAAGCCAGTGAAGGCAATGTGCGCCGGCTTTACCAGCTGGCCCGCCAGACGACGCGCGGCTTTGAGAGCTATGCCCGGCGATTGCAGAAACGCTACCGGGCGTGCCCACAGCTGCTCGAAGATGTGCTTGACGGCCTTTTCTATGTGGCCATGGCCGACGGGGTGGTGACTTCCGATGAGTTGACCTACCTCGAACGGGTGTCGGAACTCTTCGGTCAGAGCCCGCTGGTGTTCCGCCGCCTGAAGGCGACGCACCTCGGACCGGAAGCCGGAGACCCCTATGCTGTGCTGGGCGTTCGGCACGACGCCACGGACGCCGACCTGCGCGCATCATGGCGAGCCATGCTCTGCGAGGCTCACCCCGATCGGGCTCGCAGTCGCGGTCTGCCGACGGAATTCATCGAAGTCGCCGAATCCAAGGCCGCAGCGATCAACGCCGCGTTCGACGCGGCGATGCGCGAAAGACGGGCATTGGCTCTTCAGGGCGCGGCATAATTGACCGGACACGTCCCTTTCCGGTTGTACGTGGTTGACGCCGGGAAACCATGGGACGACATGATTGTTTTACGCCCAGTCTTTGGGCGCGTGAGGACGTCATGGTGAAAGAGTTCGCCGCCCGTCACGGATCCGCGCTGCGCAGCCTAGCTGTGCTGGTGGGCCTTTTGGCCACGGCCGCAGCCGTGGTTGTCGGCGCTGTCCTAGCCGTTGTCGTAGGCGCGGTCCTTGCGGTGATTGCCGTTATGGCCTCTGCGCTCTTGGGCTTCGCAGGCCTCGCCCTTCGAGCACGTCGCACTGCCACTGCCCGCGCCGACGGCGTCATCGAAGCCCGGCACCTGGGCGGCCACCATTGGGTGGCCTACGGCTGGAACGAGAGCCGCTAACCTATTCCACCCGTATTACGTGACGTTGAGTGAGCCTTGCTCAGCACTTCGACGCGTCCTACCGTCTAATTCAAACAATCGTTCGGAGGGCGGCATGAGCATTGGCGTAATTGCGACCTTGAAGATCCAGGAGGGTAAGGCCGATGACTTCGAGGCCTTCTTTGGCGAACTCGCCAAGCAGGTGCGCGCAAATGAACCCGGCAATCTCGCCTATCAGCTGACCAAGAGCCGCACAGAGCCTAACACCTATAAGGTGCTGGAAATCTACAAAGACCAGGACGCCCTGACCCATCACGGCGGCACAGACTACTTCAAGGCGGCCGGGCCGAAGTTCGGCGCAGTGCTAGGCGGCCGGCCTGAGATTGAGTACCTCGACGGCGTCGGCTAGCGGCGTCCAGAGGCGAAGTCGACAATGAAAAAAGCCCCGGTCGTGAGACCGGGGCTTTTGAGTCGAGGTGGTTCGGATGGCCTAAGCGCAGGCGGTCTGGCGACGACGCACGCGAAGCATCGCGCCGAGGCCGCCGAAGCCCAGGAGCATTAGCGCCCAGCTGGCCGGTTCCGGTACGCCGCCGGCTGAAAGCGTAACGTTGTCGAGCAGATTGCCCTGCTGGTCCGAGGGACCATTTTCGGTGAAAACCAGCTTCCCAGCGACCGAGGTGGTGAAGCTGAACGTCTGCAGCGCGAAGGGGGCGTAGGCGGTCGGCGTGAGGGTGGTCGACCAGTTGCCGAGGCTGATGGTGGTGGACTGTGTCTGCTCGGTGCGATCGTTGCCGCCCAGCAGGAAGCTCAGCGTGTAGACGCCGGCGCCGAAGGAGGCCACTGAAGTGAGCTGACCGGCCGGGTTGTTGCCGTTGCCGGTCGTGCCGTCGAGGTCAACGTAGTTGCCGTTGCCGGGCTGAAAATCATAGAAGCCCGTGCCGATCAGATCGACCGACGCTGGTGCGGACGTCGAAGTGAAAACACTGTCGCCAGTCCAGTTCAGTGTCTGGGTCGCGGAGTCGAAGTCGTCGTGCAGAACAACTTGCGCGCCTGCCGGCAGTGCTGCGGCGAGCAGAGTTGCAGCGCCAGCGCCAGCGATAAGAATTTTGATGCCCACGAGATGACCTGTCCTGTTTTGGCAAGGGCTCACGAGCCCAGGAGCCCTGCGCTGCAAAGCCGGCGCCGCTCAGAACAGGAAACAGCCGTGGTCGCGTCCTAAAGCTTGGTCGGAATGATCACCGGCAAGCTCTCGTAGCCCTTTACAAAGGACGAATAGACATGACGCGGCGCGCCAACGACCTCGATCTTGGGGAAGCGCTTCAGAATCTCCTCCCAGATGATCTTGAGCTGCAGTTCGGCCAAGCGGTTGCCCACGCAACGGTGGATGCCGAAGCCGAAGGAGAGGTGCTGGCGCACCCGGTCTCGATCGATGATGTAGTCGTTGGGCCGGTCGATGACCTCTTCGTCCCGGTTACCAGAGACGTACCACATGGCGATTTTGTCGCCTTCCTTGATGGTCTTGCCACCCAGTTCAAAGTCCCGCGTAGCGCGGCGGCGCATATAGGCCAGCGGCGTCTGCCAGCGGATCGTCTCGGAAACCATCGAAGGAATGAGCTCTGGGTTGTCGCGCAGCTTGCGGTCCTGATCGGGGTTCTGGTGCAGCGCCAGGACCGAGCCGGTGATCGTATTGCGCGTGGTGTCGTTGCCGCCGACGATCAGCAGGATTAGGTTTCCGAGGTATTCCATGCGGTCCATGTCCCGCGTGGCCTCGCCATGGCAGAGCATGGAGATCAGGTCGGGCTGCGGTGGGGCGTTCACCCGCTCGTTCCACAGGCGCATGAAGTAGTCGACGCACTCGAAAAGCTCCGCGCGCCGTTCGTTCTCCGCAATCTCCGGATCGGTGGAGCTGAAGACGCCGGAGTCCGGCGCGGCGGTGGCCACGTCGGACCAGCGGGTGAGTTTGCGACGGTCCTCCCAGGGAAAGTCGAACAGAGTCGCAAGTGTCATGGTGGTGAGTTCGATCGAGACCTTGTCCACCCAATCGAACTGTTCGCCGATCGGGCATGCGTCGAGGATCTCTCCAGCGCGCTCGCGGATGATCGGCTCCAGCTTGGCCAGGTTTGGTCCCGCAACGATGGGGCTCACCGTCTTGCGCTGCACGTCGTGCTTGGGCGGGTCCATGGCGATAAACATCGGAAGGGTAAAGTCTTCCGCAGGATCGGGCAGGACGATGGTGGGCTCTGACGAGAAGGCTTCGTGGTTAGTGTCCACGGCCATGATGTCGTTCCACTTGGTCACCGACCAATAGCCGCCAACGTCCGGTTCGTCCGACACGGCCCAGTGGACCGGGTCCTCGGCGCGGAGGCGTTCGAAGTAGGGGGCCCAGGTGTCGGTGCGGAAGGGCTCCGGGTCGACCGGATTGATGTCCTTCAGGTCCATCGCATAAACAGCCTCGCGGGCCGCGCGCTTCACATCGATCGAACCGTCGTCCATGGCCCAACTCCTCTACAATGGTGCCCGCCGCAAGGGCTTCTTTAGCCGCAGTATTCGCGCCAAATGGTCTGAAGGGGAAGCGGTTCGACGAATGGCGGCTTCGCTGCA
>JAYUBY010000342.1:0-1652 GCA_043740635.1 Alphaproteobacteria bacterium | reverse complement strand
CGCCCGCCAGAAAATCCTCCACCTCGCCTTCGAGGCCAATCCCGGGCGCTTCGTCAACAAACCGCCCCAACCACCCCAAAAGCCAACCGCGGTATGGATAAGTCCACCAACACAAAGGCTCGCAATCCAAGCCTAAACTACCGAACCGGCTGTCTCACTGTCGTTGACACGTTCCGTCCGGGACAGCCTCGATGTACCAATAGGTGTTTTCAGGACTGGCGTGACCGAGGTAGGTCGTCAGCTTGAGCATCCCGCGCGCGCGTCCTTGATCCACACCGCGGTCGCCACCATCCACCCGACGCCTTGCGCTGGCCTGCGGAGCTCAACGTTCGCGAAACCGGCGCGGGCCAGAGCGGCCGTCACGTCTTCCGGGTCGCGCGGCGTGAAGATGTCGCGGGGCATGTTCATGCGGTCCATCCGTGCCTTCGGTAGGAAGCCCAGGGCGATCCGGCCGTCGGGCCGTAGCACTCGGGCGATCTCCGCCATGCCGCCAAAGAGCGACGACCAAAAGTAGACCGTGTTGACGGTTAGGACCTTGTCGAACGAAGCCTCGGCAAGCGGCAGCGCCTCGACCGTTCCGGTTCGAAACTCGGCGCGCTGTGCGGCGACCTCGTCGGCGAAACGCCGCCGAGCCGCCGTCACCGAATCCTGCGAGCGGTCGATCCCACATAGGTACCCCGCCTTCTGAAGCAGGGAGGGCAGCGCAACTCCGCCGCCGAAACCGATCTCCAGCACACGATCCTGAGGGGTCAAGCCAAGCTGTTCCAGCGCGAAGGCGTTCAGGCGCGCATTGCCGCGGTTCATCAGGTTTCGGATCACCCACCCTCCGAACCCGGCGGGCTGCGAAAGCTGCTTGGCCACGAATCTCGGCGCCATTTCCATTCCCTGCGCTGCGTCGCCTCAGGCTTAGGGCTTGAGGCCGCGTAACACCAGCCGTGGGAAAGGTGCGCAGTTAGGTCCTCAATCGGTCGCAGTACTAACCCGCTCGCGCGGGAGACGTATTCGATCAACGCGGGAGCGTAACGGGATTCTCTTGTCCGAGGAGGAGCGCGAGTGGGTCACGTCCTCCTCAAGACAGGAGATGCATGATGACAGAAGAGGCCATCAACCCGCTACGCCGTAGGATGATCGAAGACATGACGATCCGCAACTTCGATGAGCGGACGCAGCAGTCCTACATCCGATCGGTGCGATCCTGCTGCCGCTACTGCGACCGGCGGCCGGCGGAGCTGACGTTCGAGGACGTGCGGCAGTATCAGTTGCATCTGACCCAGTGCGGATTGGCGCCCGCCAGCATCAACGGCGCCATGGTGGCGCTGCGGTTCTTCTTCCGCGTGACGCTGAAGCGGCCGGAGGCGATCGACTACATCCCGATCGTTCGCCAGCCCCAGCGGCTGCCCGTGGTGATGACGCCGCAGGAGGTGGCCAGCCTCTTGGAGGCGGCGCCCAGCCTGAAGTGGCGCACCGCGCTCAGCGTTGCCTATGGCGCCGGCCTGCGGGCGTCGGAAGTTGTCGGCCTCAAGGTCAGCGACATCGACAGCGAGCGCATGCGCATCCGGGTCGAGCAGGGCAAGGGCCGCCGAGACCGCGACGCTCTGCTCTCGCCCCATCTGCTGGCCCAGCTGCGTAACTGGTGGAGGGTCGCCCGCCCT
>JAYUBY010000341.1:0-2407 GCA_043740635.1 Alphaproteobacteria bacterium | reverse complement strand
GCGCTCGCCGTCATCATCCCTTCCAAAGAGATCATTCCGGCGCGGATCAACTTCGTGGACATCGCAGGCCTGGTGCGGGGCGCGTCAAAGGGCGAGGGCCTGGGCAACCAGTTCCTGGCCAACATCCGCGACTGCGATGCCGTGGCCTTCGTAGCCCGCTGCTTCGTCGACGACGACATCACCCACGTGGAAGGCAAGTTAGATCCGCTTTCAGACCTCGACACCATCGAGACCGAGCTGATGCTGGCCGACCTCGAGAGCCTGGAAAAGCGGGTTACCAACCTAGAGAAGCGCGCCAAGGCCGGCGACAAAGAAAGCGCCCAGACCCTGCGTTTGGTGCAGCTCGCTCTCGCCGAGATCAACGCTGGTCACCCGGCGCGCAAGGCGATTGTCGCCACGGAGGACGCCAAGGCCTGGCAGATGCTGCAGCTCCTGACCTCGAAGCCTGCGCTCTACGTCTCCAATGTCGACGAAGCCTCAGCCGCGGACGGCAACGACATGTCGCGCTCGGTCGCCGAACGCGCCGCCCGCGACGGCGCCGACCACGTCGCCATCTCCGCCCAGATTGAGAGCGAGATCGCCATGCTGGACCAGAGTGAGCGCAAGGAGTTCCTTGAAACCCTGGGCCTGTCCGAACCCGGCCTGAACAAGCTGATCCGCGAGGCCTTTCATTTGCTGGGTCTGCAGACATATTTCACGGTCGGCCCCAAGGAGGCGCGTGCCTGGACGATCCACAAAGGCGACACTGCACCGCAGGCCGCCGGCGTGATCCACACGGACTTCGAGAAGGGCTTCATCCGCGCCGAGACCATCGCCTACGATGACTATGTCCGCCTGAAGGGCGAGGCAGGTGCGCGCGACGCCGGCAAGCTGCGCCAAGAGGGCAAGGAATATGTCGTCAAGGACGGCGACGTGATGAATTTCAGGTTCAACGTCTAAGGGGGAGAAGCCGAGATGGCCGAGACGATCAAGATCGCGGGAGCAGACGGCTTTGAATTCGCCGCCTACCACGAGCCCGCCTTCACTCCTCGTAAGGGCGGCGTGATCGTCATCCAGGAGATCTTCGGCATAGATGAATACGTCCGCGCCGACGTCGGGCGCTGGGCCAAGATGGGCTACGAGGCGATCGCTCCATCGATGTACGACCGCCGCCAGCCGGGCTTCGTCGCCCACCATGACCCCGACGGGATCAAGGCTGGCGTGGCCCACGCCGTGGGCACGCCGCTCGATCAGGCCATGGGCGACATCGCCGCATGCCGCGACTTCCTCAAAACGCGAGGCGAGAAGGTCTGCGTGGTCGGCTATTGCTACGGCGGCTCGTTGGCCTGGCTCGCGGGAGGCAAGGTCGAGGGCCTGTCCGCTGCGTCGAGCTACTACGGCAGCATGGTGTTGGCGAACGCCGCATTGCCGCGGCTGTGCGCGACGATCGTCCACCTCGGCCGCACTGACGCCGGCATTCCGGCCGATGGCGTCGCCAGGGCGGTGGGGGAACACCACAGCGATACGCCGGTCTACATTTACGAAGGCGCTGGCCACGGCTTCAACAACGAGAGCCCGGAGCGTTACAACGCTGAGGCGGCCGACCTCGCCCGTCACCGCACCCTTGAGCTGTTCGACAGGGCGTGATCGCGGTGGGCGAGACCATCCAGTTGACCAGCGCGGCGGACGGCTTTTCATTCGACGCGTATCGCGCTGCGGTGAGCGACGCGCGGCGAGGCGGCCTGGTCATGCTGCACGCCATCTGGGGAGTGACGCCGCACCTGCGCGCCTTAGCCGAAGACTATGCGGAGCTCGGCTACGAAACCCTCGTTCCAAGCCTGTTCGACCGTTTCCACCGCGGCTTTGCCGAGCGAGACACTGACCCGGCGCTCTTGGCCCAGCAGATGGCATTCGGCCAGCGCTCGCATTGGGGGGTTGATGTCCTGGACGCTGTCCAGGCTGCGATCGACGCCCTGGACCCGCCCGTCTTCGCCATGGGTTTCTGCTTTGGTGGGACGACGGCTTGGCTAGCGGCCGCGCAGTGCTCCGGCCTCGCCGCCGTCTCATCGTTCTATGGCGGCCAGCTCATGGAATACTTGAGCGACACACCCAAGGTTCCGACCATCCTGCATCTGGGCAAACAGGACGAACTGATCCCGTCCGCAGCCGTGGACACGATCCGCGCCGGCCATCCCGATCTGCCGGTCTACATGTACGAGGCCGGCCACGCGTTTGTGGCGCCCAGCGGCTATCATGAGGACGCCGCCCGCCTCTCGAAGCTCCGCACTCTCGCCCACTTCAGCCGTAACAGCGGCGTGCGCGGCGAGGTTTAGAGTCTGTTCGGTTTAGGCATACGCATACCCGGCATGCCTGATGTAGTTTGAGCATTCTGCGGGGCTGAAGCGGTCGAGCAGGCTGCCGATGCGCC
>JAYUBY010000340.1:0-1708 GCA_043740635.1 Alphaproteobacteria bacterium | reverse complement strand
GACCTGGGTGCTGATCTGCTTCAAGTGCAGGTTCATGCCCCAGGTGTCGGCGCAGGGTATGATCATGGCCGCGCCGACGGCGCGGTCCGGGCAGATGGCGCCGAACAGATAGGTCGAGTTGTGCCGGTTATCGCGCAGCATGCGCGGGCGCGAGCCGATCGGCGCCCAGATATAGGTGTGGCCGCCCTTCTGGCCGACCCGGGCTTCGTCCTGTTGGTGTGGACGGCCCCGACGGCATCGAATGTGCCAGACTGAGGTCGTTGCAAATCTCAGACAAAGGAGACCGTCCGTGGAACAGATTAGCCGAATTGGCATGGATACGTCGAAGCACTTTTTCCAGGTTCATGGGGTGAACGACGCCGAGGCGGTGGTTTTGCGTAAGAAGCTTAAGCGTAAGGAGATGGTGGCTTTCTTCAAGGCGCTCGCGCCGACGGTCATCGCGATTGAGGCTTGCGGCTCGTCCCCCCATTGGGCGCGGCTTTTGCGGTCGTTCGGCCACGAGGTGAAGCTGATCGCGCCCCAGCTGGCTAAGCCTTACGTCAAGAGGGGCAAGAACGACGCGGCCGACGCCGAGGCGCTTTGCGAGGCGATGAGCCGCTTCGTGCCGCTGAAGACGGCTGAACAGCCGGCGGCGCTGATGTTGATCGGCGTG
Organism: Alphaproteobacteria bacterium; assembly: GCA_043740635.1. Taxonomy (GTDB): domain Bacteria; phylum Pseudomonadota; class Alphaproteobacteria; order Caulobacterales; family Caulobacteraceae; genus Phenylobacterium. Next base: position 1,056 of record JAYUBY010000340.1, on the reverse strand, counting down.
CGCGATCGTCTAATCCTCAATCGCACCCAGCTATCGAACGCCATCCGCGGTTACGCAGCCGAGTTCGGCCTTACCGCCGCCAAAGGGAAGGCTCACCTCGACCCGCTACTCGAGGCCATCCGAGCCGATGAGAGCCTACCGTTCGCAGCGCGTGAACTGTTCGCGATCCAGGCCAAGGAGTTCGCACAACTGCAAGGCCAGATCGACGACATAGAAGCCAGGCTGATGGCCTGGCAAAAGGCTGATGAGTGCAGCGGGCGGCTCGTCAAGATTCCCGGCGTCGGTCCGATCAACGCAGCCCTGTTGACCATGAAGACCCCAGCTCCTGCGCTGTTCCGATCGGGGCGGCAGTTTGCGGCCTGGATCGGATCGACGCCGAAGGATCATTCTGCCGCCGGCAAGGTCAGGCTGGGAGCCATCACAAGGGCCGGCGACGAGACCTTGCGCAGCGCTCTGGTGGTCGGGGCCACGTCTGTGATCCGACAGGCCCAACGCAGTGGCAAGGCGTCACCCTGGCTCGCCGAGCTTCTCAAGCGCAAACCGCCGAAGCTGGCCGCCGTGGCGCTGGCCAACAAGATCGCCCGTGTCGCTTGGAAGCTGATGGTCACGGGCCAAAGCTATGCCACCAAATCCGCGCCTGCCGTTTTAGCGAGCGCGGCCTAGAGATCGGCCAGACACGGGGAGCACCTCAACTGCAACCGTGCTGAGCCGATGCCAGAACTTGCAGGGCAAACAGCAGATGGTGTGATCGATCGATCCCTGACGAGAGATACTCCGATGGTTCCAGTGGCCTCTTGTAGGTCGCCGTCTTGTTTGGAACTCTCGTCGCGGAAACCATCTTGGCCAGCGTTCATGTGTGGGCGCAACAACAGGCCGGACATATGAGCGCAAGCGATCTGATCAAACTACCGCCCAATAGTCTTGCGAGGAGGAGGCCGTCCACATATGGAACCAGAGTTCTATCGAGCGACCAGCCGCGGCGGCCGGGAGTGCGGCTTTGACCAGGTCGGCGAAGTCTTTTTGAAAATGACCTCGGCCTCGGGGTCCGTTTGCGGA
>JAYUBY010000339.1:0-4747 GCA_043740635.1 Alphaproteobacteria bacterium | reverse complement strand
AAGCAGGATATTGCCGTAATTACTTATAGTTATCAATGAATTGCTGTCTTTGGATTATAAAGGCGACGTGTTTTCCTGCCCACTCTATGGCGTCACCCCCTAAGGTGGCACAACCTACTTCTCGCGGGATTCGCATTCTTTCGTAAGCCAGTCCGGTCCGTCCTATCCCTCGCAGCGGTCTCGACCTTGGCGCCTGGACGGCGACCGGTTGGTGGAGCCATCGGTAAGCAGGAAGAGAATCCTAGGCGCGCGCATCGGCGAAATCCTCTTTTGTGCGCGCGCTCAGGGCCAGGGTTCCAGCTCCCAGAGCGGCCGCATCGGTGCGATCATCTACGAGCGGTCCAGCTTGCGTCGTCGCGGGCGGTTTCGAGGGCAAGCGATATCAAGGCGTGGTCCGGGGACTTTTCGCATGCGGGATCGGTCGCGGCCGCGTCGCCCGTCAACGCAAGAGCCTGACAACGGCAACCGCCCCAATCGATCTCCCGGCGGTCGCATGTTTTGCAGAGGTCCGGCATCCAATCCGTCCCACGGAACTTCTGGAAGGCTTCGGAGTGGTTCCAGATGTCCGCCAGCGAGGTGTCGCGGACCGAGGGGAAAGTCATTCCAGGCAAAGTCTCGGCCGCGTGGCACGGTAGTGCCTTTCCGGAGGGGGTGACGTTGATAAACCGGCGCGCCCAGCCGCCCATACAGGCCTTGGGCCGGGCCGCGTAATAGTCAGGCACGACGTAGTCGATGATGGCGACGCCCTTCAGCCGGACCCGGGCGGCTTCGACCACCTCGGTGGCGCGGTCCAACTGCTGGCGCGTGGGCAAGAGGGCTGAGCGGTTCAGCAGGCCCCAGCCGTAATATTGGGTATGCGCAATCTCCATGCGACTGGAGCCCAGCGCTTCGCCCAGGCCGATCATCTCCTCCACCCGGTCGGCGTTCAGCCGGTGGATGACGAAGTTGGTGGTCAGGGGCAGCCCCGCTGCCTTGATCCGCCGGGCGGCGGCCATCTTCTTTTCTTGGGCGCCGGGATAGCCGCCGATGATCTCGGCGCTGGCAGTCTGCGAATCCTGGAAGCTTAGTTGCACGTGATCTATCCCGGCCTGGACAAGCGCGGCCATGGCCGCGTCCGTCAGCATGACGCCCGAGGTGATGACGTTGCTGTAGAGCTCAAGCTGAGCCGCGTGGCGCACGAGTTCGACCAGGTCCCGGCGGGCCAGGGGCTCGCCTCCGGAGAAGTGGATCTGCAGCACGCCGATGGCGGCGGCCTGGTCGAGCAGGCGCTTCCAGTCGTCGGTGCTCATCTCGGCGCTGGCCCGTTCCAACTCCAGCGGGTTGGAACAATAGGGGCACTTCAGCGGACAGCGATGGGTGATCTCGGCCAGCAGAGCCATGGGCGGCGGGGGTAGAGCCTGGGGCGCGTTCAAAGCTCGAGCACTCCCTTGTCGGCTAGGTCCTTGAGCATCGCGACGACATCGCTCGAGATTACTTCCACCGGAGCGGCGAAGCGCTCGGCCAGCAGGTCGGCGATACATTGGACCGACCTTTGCCCGTCGACCAGCTTGAGAATCTCAACGGCGTGCTCATCGGGCAGGAATAGCCGCTCAGGTGCCAGGACCACCCAGACGTCACGGGTCTTGTCCATGCGGAACTTCACGCCCCTGGCGAAGCGCGGCGTCGATGCCAGCTCGACCATCCGGGCTAAACCTGCGGCCTGAACGCGCCCGGCGGAATGAACCCCGGCGTCACATAGGAGAAATAGAGTACGTCCAGCTGCGTCCACAGCACATCGCACTTGAAGCGGAGCGCGGCCAGGACCTGCTCCTGCTTCTCGGCCGTGTCGGCGTGGGTCTTCACATAGGCCAGGGCGAACTCGGTATCTTTGGGCGCCTGGGTCAGCCGGGGCGTGAAATAGGCAAGCGTGTCCTTGGTGATCCAGCTGTAGTTGGCCAGCATCCCCGATACCCGCTCGGCGATAATGTCCGGCGAGAACATCTCCGTCAGTGATGAGGCCACGGCCTCCAGGATCGAACGCTCCCGGACGAAGGCGACGTAGGCGTCCACGGCAAATCGCACTCCGGGCAGGATCGCATCCGTACTTTCCACCATCTGCGGATCCAGACCTACGCCTTCAGCTAGCTTTTGCCAGCGCTGGACCCCTCCGATGTTGGTGTCGTTGCCGTCGTGATCCTCCAGCCGGCGCCGCCATTCTCGGCGAAGCTCCACGGTGGGCAAGCGCGACACAAGGGCTGCGTCCTTGGCCGGTATGCAGCTCTGATAATAGTAGCGGTTCAGCGCCCAGGCCTGCACTTGGCCGCGGTCTAGTTTCCCGTCGTGCAGCAGCCGGTGGAAGGGGTGCAGGTTGTGGTAGCGCTCCTGGCCGATCTTGCGCAGCGCGCCTTCCAGTTCCTCAGGAGTCAAAAGTGGCGCACTCAAAGCTCGATCTCCATGCCGTCGTAGGCGATCTCCCACCCCTCGCGTTCGGCCTCGGCGCGTTCAGCGGAGTCGGCCATCAGGACCGGATTGGAGTTGTTCATGTGGATGAAAATTTTGCGGCCCACCGCGATATCGCGGAAAGCCGCGATCGCGCCCTGCGGCCCGCTCATGCTGATGTGGCCCATCCGCCGCCCCGTCTTCGACCCCAGCCCGGCCAGGACCATCTCGTCGTCCCGCCAGAGCGTTCCGTCGAAAAAGGCCAAGTCCGCGCCATCCAAGCGTCGGGCCAAGCCGGGGGTCATTTCGGCGCAGCCGGGGACGTAGATAAGGGTGCGCCCGCCGTCGGAAACAGACGCGGCCACGGTGATCTCTCCGATTTCGATGAGGGGTGGAGCGTCGCCGCCGTCCTCCAGATAGAGGGGCGTCTTGCCCGGCACCGCGAAGAGGTCAGCCTTCAGGCCGCCCTTCAGCGAAATGGATGCGTCGATCTCAACCACCCGCCGCTCGACCACGTCGCGCGCCAGGACTTCGAAGATCGGATTGGCGTCCAGGACATCATGGATGGTGCGGGTAGCCCACAGGGTGAAGGGCTGGCGTTCGCGAAGCGTCAGTAAGCCGGCAAGCACATCGACGTCACCCCCGGTCAGAACAACATCGCTGATAGGCGTCGAGCGAAGATCATGTGTCGGGTGCAAGAATCGCGACCGTGCGATTTGCTCTCGCAAATCCGGCGAAGCGTTGAAGATCGTCCAATGCGCCCCGTCACTGCTTACGGCAATGCTTGCCTGCGTTCGAGGTGGCGCGGCGGGATCTCCCGACCGCGCCCTGCGACACGCCACGGCGTTAGAATTCCACTGAGGGAAGCCGCCTCCGGCGGCCGCGCCCAGCACGACCGCACGCATGGAATTTTCTAGGCTTTGATTTCCGCAGAGGCGTACGAGTTAATTTCGCAGCCAAGAGAAATTTCGACGATTTGGGGGGTCTTCCAAGCCATTGGAGCTTCCTCGTGATGTGCCATTGTCAAAATATGCTTGGTCAGACGATATGGAATGTATGGCAGCCATGCAACCCACACCATCAACGTCGGATCCCGGTACGGGCATATTCAGATTTGTAGATCGCGCCGCCTCTCCATAGACTTTGGCAAGAGAGCGTGGTCTCGGCTCTGAGCGTTGGAGCCTAACGCCGCAGGAGTTCCTGAATTGGCCATAGAGCTGACCGAGGAAATCCGTGAGCACGTCAATGGCGCGCTCGAGGCAGGAAATCCAATGATACTAGCGTCGGTGGACTCTGCGGGCAGGCCCCGTCTTTCTTTTAGGGGTTCTACCCAGGTGTTCTCAGCCAACCAGCTGGGCTTCTGGGCGCGCAACGTTGAAGGCTCCACATTGGACTCGATTGGCGCGAACCCCAACGTCGCCCTCATGTACCGCCATCCGGCACAACGTGCGATGTTGCAGTTCACTGGGCGCGCCCGGGTGGTTGAGGGCGCCGAGCGGGAGAGAGCGCGTATGATTTCGCTCCTGAGTTCGAGCAAAAGGCCGACCCGGGGCGAAAGGGCGTGGCCGTGGTCATTGACCTCGACAAGATCGAAGGGGCCTTGACGCCGACGGCAAGCGGCGCGTCGTGAGCATTCAGCGCTAGACACCCTGCCAGGCCAAAGGCGATTGCTTGGGGGAGCCCCCGGAGCCGTTGCCGGTCTGACCACAAGTTCTCGGAAATTGGTCAGGCAGCCCGCCTCGACGATGGGGCGGTAGGTCAACCGCGGTTAAAGCCACCGCCTCCGCGTATCCACGTCGGACGGTCTCAATCGGCGTGCTCATTCAGCGAACGATAGATGCTGGTTCTGAATTTCTGCAACAGGGCGATTTCATGCTGACGCGCGCAGGGTTCCGGCGATCCGTTGGACCGAGATCTGCCCAAAGGCGAGGGGACAAAATCGACCCCTTAGGGGCTTCTGTACGCTTGCCCGAAAGTGCTAGGGGGATCTCATGGCGAAGCTCGTTCCCCAAAGAATCCGTCTGCGCCCAATAGAACTTGGGGCTGCAGCGGCGACCGCAGCTCTGATCTCGCCAGGTATCAGCCGATGGACCGCGAGTTGGCCCGAAACCATGACGATCCAGCAGGCTCGAGACCGAATTTCACAGACGCATACGCAGAGCGCTCAGGGCCTCGGTCTGGTTCGAGCCATCGAGAGTGTCAGCGACCAATGCCTGCTCGGCTGGATCGGGGGTCGTGTCCCACCGAGTGGTGTAGCTGCGGCGTCGTGATCGCCACGATCTCCGGCAAGGCCGGCTCGATCAGGCTGCCCCTATGGGCAGGCTGACGA
>JAYUBY010000338.1:0-3555 GCA_043740635.1 Alphaproteobacteria bacterium | reverse complement strand
GCCGGAGGCGAAGAGACCCTTGTCCTTCAGTCGCACGAGCACGGCGTCGGGGCTGTCCGTCACCGCGACGCGGCCCGCGTCGATATCCGGTTTCAGGATATCTAGAATGGTCAGGAAGAGGCGTGTGTCCGAAGCTGCCGCAGGCGCCGTGCGGTTCAGCACCGGCGCGCCGGCGCGATAAAGACCGCTGAGCGGTCGCAAGGCCTTGTCGCCAAGGCCAGAGAGACTGATCAAGAAACTGGAGTAGATGATTAGAGCGAGCACCGCGAACGCCGCGCCGAACACCCAAAGCGGAATATCCTTGGCGATGGGCTTGTAGCCCGCATCGACCCCACGCCACTTGGGCGAGAGCGCACGCTCGAAGGCGCCGCGGACCTGGCGTATGGCGTTGTAGATCCGCTCGCGCATCTGGAAGAGGCGGCTCGCGCCCTGGCTTTCAAGGCGCATGCGGCCTTCAAAGCCGAAGGATAGGCAAAGATAGATAAGTTCCAGGAGATTGGGTGAGCGGTTCGGCCGCGCCTCCAGCGCTTCGGCGATCTCCAGCATCCGGTCGCCGCTGATCACTTCGTTGTGGAAGGTCGCGACAAGGGTCTGCTTGGGCCAAGTGCTGCGTGAGCCCCAAGGCGTCGAAAGCACCACCTCGTCGATCAAGGCGCAAAGCGCGTAGTGGCCGTGGCGGACATCTTCTTCCGCCGCGCCCCGCTCGCGGGCGACTTTCTGGAAACGCCGCAGCTCGTCGATGGCGGTTTGGCGAAGGTGATTGACGTCGCCCGGCCGCATAGCGGAGCGCAGTGCGTTGACGAGCGCGATCAGCGGGGCGGCGGCGGCCATTAGCGGATTAGCGCCCGTGGTCTCCAGGTCTTCCAGCTGCTCGACACGCGGCGCGAAACCTAGTGGGCGAGTACTAGGTCCGATCATTGTGCGGTCGCCGTCGTCCTGCGCTTTCTGGGGGCGCGGGCCGATGACGGTTCGGTCGCTCTCATCCTCGCCGAACTTGAAAGGATCCTCGTCGCTCACCGGACGCGACCGCGAATGGCCCAAAGCTCAAGCGTCAGGTCCGGCACTTCGCCGGAGACGTGGATGGCGACGCCGCCAGACTTTTCGATCGCCTTCCAGTCCTCGGAATTCGTGTTGATCTCGAAGTAGACCATACCGGCGCGGAACGGGATCTGCCGCGGCTCGGTAGGCAACGGACGAATCGGTGCACCGCCCAACTGCAGGTTGACCATGTCGCGAATTCTTTCGACCGGGCCGATCTTGCTGCGCCGGGGCAGGTTTGCTCGCACCTTCTCCGCATCGATGGAGGACTTTGCCGCCAGCACGAAAATGCAGTCGGTGAACAGCGAGCGATCGGTGATCTTGGCGACGCTGATGTTGAACGGCCGCTGTTCCAACGGGATCGGAATGGCGGTTTGTTCGAAGACTGCGCTCAGCGCGTCGCGCAGGAACACCATCAACGGGGAAAAGGATTCCTGCAGGTTGACGTGGCGATATTCCGGCAAAGTGGGCGGCCGACTGGTGGCGCTCTCGGTAAAGGTCGCTAGCTCGCCCGCCAGTCCGATGAGGAACCGATAAAGCTCCTCAGGATGTAGGCTTGGCAAAGTGCTCAAGTGGCGTAGCAGCGTCTCGTTGCGGTTCACCATCATCAGCACGAGAAAATCGGTGATCTCAGCTGTGCCCTTGCCGCCGGAGCCGCTCAGACGCGCGGCAATCGCACCACCGCGGTGAGACAGAAGTCCGATGATCTCGGAATGAAAGCTTCCGAGTTTCGGGGCCGCGTCGCAAGCCAGGGCCGTGGGAATAAACTCCGGATCAAGCAGGACCGAGCCGTCGATCCGCTTTTCTAACAGGCGTGCAACCGGCAAGGTGACGTAGCCCGCCAGCTCCTGGCGATCGTGCAGTAGCCGCAGATCGAGTTTAGCCACCGTGATCGGCGCGCGCGCCGTCGTCTCGTCCAGCGTGTCCGACACCTCGACCTCGTGGCCGACCCATCGGACGTGTCGGTCCGAACGGGTCTCAAAGGCGGAATCAACGCCGCCTTCGCGGCGGATCGGCAAGGCGAGGTGGATCACCGATTCACGCAGGTCCCCAGGCACCTCGAAGGGCGCGGGATGGTCGTCGCTTTCGGGCAGATTGAATAACGTCCCGTCGGGCATCAGACCCGAGGCCTGGGAAAGCGCCACGACGCCCGTTTTCAGCAACGCCTCGTCCAGGCGAAGGCTGGTGAAACCGAATCCAAAGCTGCGCAACGATCGGACCGTTTCGCGCGCAAGTCGTTCCACGTAGCGGTCGAATTGCTGGAAATGCTGGGTCCGAAGGAACATGCCCTCTGACCAGAGGACCTTGTTATCGGAATGCATGGCTCTCCCCGCGTCCGAGGCGTGGGGCCTTCACGCCGACGGACGGCGGCGGCCGAAGCCTATGGTCGGGCGTCATGGCCATCAAGCTCTCCAAGCTGTTGTTCGTAAGCCGCACGGAAGTCCCGATTGATCTGGCTGTCCGGATTGTCGTCGGCCTGATGTTGGAACTCAGCGTGCAGCCGACCATACTCGGTCCAAGCTGCGGCGCCGCGGTTGGAGGCCAAGCCAAAGGACGGTTTTTTCAGTTGCTTCTTTACCGCCTCGGGGCTCAGCGCGCGAAGCGTCGAGGCAATCGAGGCTCTCATCCCGGCCAAGAGGCACAAGAGGTGCTTCTTGAGGTCTTCGAACGATTCCCTCACCGCTTGGGGACCGGCTATGAACCCTTCATTCGACCCCCTCAACAAGTCGACTGCGACGCGACGGGCCGGGGCCCACTTGAAGGGGTTGTTGCCTTCGGGCGCCACGGTGGTGCGGGCCATTCGGTACTCGTTCTTCAGGGAAGTGCGTTCGCTAAGAAGGTCCCCCAAACCCAGGATCATCTGCTGATAGATCGCCCCGGCCCGCTGCAAAACCGCAATCGGATCTTCCCCCTCGAATTCCGAAGGGTCAAGGCGAGCGCCTTCGCAGAAGGCGCGCAAGAGGTGCTCGTCCACGACACCTGGCGAGGCTGGCGCGAACGCCACATTGGCCGGCTGAGATCGCTCGACGAGAGCGGCGATCGGCGCCGTCGGGAGCGGAGCGGGTGGCGATGCCGGCGACGACTGGGGCTGGGCGAAGGGCTGCGCGGCGATCGGCTCGGGCTCAGGTTCGGCGGGCGGCGGTGAGGCGATCGGTGTCGAGGTGTATGGCAGTTCGGCGAACGGGGCCGAGGCGATGTGGGTGGGGGCGATGGGGGTCGCGGCGATGGGGGTCGCGGCGACAGGGGGCAGCGCCTCGAAATCTGGGACGACGACAGGGAACGGTCTCGACGCCGTCGTGGTCGCAGGATCTGCGTCCCAATCCGATGGGATGAGTAGCGCTTCGGGTGGGATGGGATCGGCCCGAAGTATTGGGCGATGGAACGGCGCATCAAAGCCGAAGCCCACCTCTGGCGGTCCGGTCTGCTCCGGCTCCGACCACTCGCTGGCCGAACCGATCAACGCCTCGTGGCCCGCAGTGCGATGCGCGGTCGGGCCGTTCCAATCCCCGACTTTGC
>JAYUBY010000337.1:0-10641 GCA_043740635.1 Alphaproteobacteria bacterium | reverse complement strand
TCGAACGCACCGCGAAGGCTACAAATATTGGTCGACGCGGCGCTTCGAGCGGTTCTAGGAAGACCTCATGTCTGAACCCGCCGACATCGCCACACTGACCTTCGAACAGGCGTTGGCGGAGCTTGAGCAGATCGTGGCTCGGCTGGAGAGTGGCCAGGCGCCGCTGGAGGACTCGATCCGCATGTATGAGCGGGGCGCGGGCCTTAAGGCGCATTGCGAGACCCGGCTGGAGGCGGCGCGCCTGCGCGTGGAGAAGATTGTCGTGGGCGCGGCCGGCGCTCAAGGCGTAGAGCCCGCCGAGTTCAGCTGATGCCACATGCCCTCGCTCAGCGGGTGGCCGAGGCCGCCGACTTGGTGACGGTCGCGCTAGATGAGTTGCTGCCGCGGGCCGACGGGCCGGAGTCGCAGCTGACAGAGGCGATGCGCTATGCCGCGCTGGGCCCCGGAAAACGCCTTCGCACCTTCTTCGCCATCGAAACCGGCAAAATGTTCAGTGTGCCTGAGCGCTCCGTGCTGCGGGCCGCTTGCGCTCTAGAATGCATCCAGGCCTACAGCCTGATCCACGATGACTTGCCTTGCATGGACGACGACGACATGCGGCGTGGCCGGCCGACCGTGCACAAGGCCTATGACGAGGCGACGGCCGTCCTTGCGGGCGATGCGCTACAGACGGCAGCCTTCGAAATCCTAGCTCACCCTGACACCCATTCCGAAGGGTCAATCCGCGCGGAGCTTGTCATGAAGCTGGCGCAGGCGGCAGGGGCGAAGGGCATGGCGGGCGGCCAGATGATCGACATCCTGGGTGTGCGCGACGACCTGGGCGGCGTGGCGCGGATGCAGCGTCTGAAGACCGGGGCACTGATCGCGTGTGCTTTTGAGCTGCCGCTGGTGCTGGCTCGCGCAAAGGACTCGCAGCGTCACGCCATGATGGGGTTTGCCCAGGACCTGGGTCTCGCCTACCAGATTGTCGACGACCTGCTGGATGCAGAGGGCGACGCTGAAAGCCTTGGCAAGGCCGTTGGCAAGGATGCAGCCAAGGGCAAGGTCAATTTCGTGACCTTGCTAGGCATCGACGCCGCCCACGAGCGGCTGAACCTGCTTTCGAGCCAGACCAAAGCGCACCTTGACCCCTTCGGTGACGCGGCCGAATTCCTGCGGGCGAGCGTCGATTTCGTGTTAGAGCGCCGAAACTAGTCCCCGTCCGGTTCTTCGCTTAGCTCATGCCGACCACCCCGCTCCTCGACACTGTCGCCTCGCCCGCCGACACCCGCGGTATGTCGATCGCCCAGCTGAGACAGCTCGCCGACGAACTTCGCGCAGAGACGATCGACGCGGTCTCGCAAACTGGCGGACATCTGGGCGCAGGCCTCGGCGTGGTTGAGCTGACAGTCGCCCTACACCACGTCTATGAGACGCCGAAGGACATCCTGATCTGGGACGTCGGCCATCAGGCCTATCCGCACAAGATTCTCACCGGCCGACGCGATCGCATCCGCACGCTGCGCCAAGGTGGCGGTCTGTCTGGCTTCACGAAGCGGACAGAGAGCGAATACGACCCCTTCGGCGCGGCGCACGCTGCGACCTCGATCTCAGCAGCGCTCGGCTTCGCATCTGCTCGCGACCAGAAGGGTGAGGACAATCGGGTTGTTGCTGTGATCGGCGACGGCTCGATGAGCGCCGGCATGGCCTACGAGGCGATGAACAAGGCCGCCGAGACGACCAAACAGCTGACGGTTATTCTCAACGACAACGATATGTCGATCGCCCCTCCCGTGGGCGGAATGAGCGCCTACATGGCCCGCCTGGTTTCTGGAGGCGGCTATCGATCGATCCGTAACCTGGGCAAGGCTGTGTCCAAGGTGTTCCCCAAGCCGATGCAGGAAGCTGCCCGCAAGGCCGAGGAATATGCCCGCGGAATGGTGACCGGCGGCACATTCTTCGAAGAGCTGGGGTTCTACTACGTGGGCCCGATCGACGGCCACGACATGGATGCGCTGGTCCACGTCCTGCACAACGCTCGCGCTATCAAAGACAAGCCCGTGCTCGTCCACGTGGTGACCCAGAAGGGAAAGGGCTACGGCCCGGCTGAGAACGCCGCCGACAAGCACCACGCAGTGGTCAAATTCGACGTGATCACCGGCCAGCAGGCCAAGGCCCAGGCCGTGGCGCCAAGCTACACCAAGGTCTTCGCCCAGGAGTTGATCAAGCGGGCCGAGATCGACCCAGCAATTGTCGCCATCACCGCTGCCATGCCGTCTGGCACGGGCTTGGACCTTTTCGAACAACGCTTCCCGGAACGAACCTTTGACGTGGGCATCGCCGAGCAACATGCGGTGACCTTCGCCGCGGGCCTGGCGGCTGACGGGATGAAGCCCTTCGCGGCGATCTATTCGACCTTCCTGCAGCGCGGCTATGACCAGGTCGTCCACGACGTGGCCATCCAGCGGTTGCCGGTGCGTTTCGCGATGGACCGGGCCGGCCTGGTGGGCGCGGACGGGCCAACGCATGCGGGCTCTTTCGACATTGGCTTCATGGGGGCGCTGCCCGGCATGGTGCTGATGGGGCCGTCCGATGAGGCCGAGTTGGCGCGCGCGATCGCCACGGCCGTTGAGATCGACGACCGACCCTCGGCCTTCCGCTATCCGCGCGGTGAAGGCACCGGTGTAGAAATTCCGGTGCTCGCGGAACCCTATGAAATTGGAAAGGGCCGGATCGTGCGCGAAGGCACGGCCGTCGCCATCCTGTCCTTCGGCACCCGGCTGGGCGAAGCGTTGAAAGCCGCCGACATGCTGGCCGCCCGCGGGCTTTCCGCCACGGTGGCCGACGCTCGCTTCGCCAAGCCCCTGGATGTCGAGCTGATCCTGCGGCTCGCCCGCAACCACGAGGCCCTGATAACTGTCGAAGAGGGCGCCGTCGGCGGCTTCGGCTCGTTTGTGCTTCAGACGCTAGCTGAACATGGCGCGCTCGATCGCGGCCTGAAGGTGAGAAGCCTGGTCCTGCCCGACATTTTCCAGGATCAGGACAAGCCAGAGGCCATGTATGCCCAGGCCGGCCTCGACGCCGAAGGCATCGTGCGAGGCGCCCTCGCAGCCCTCGGCGCCGACAACATCGCGGCTAAGGGCTGGCGGGCTTAACCTTCCGCCGTTGCGGGCGAGGTTGCTAGAACGGCGAGAACTTCTCGATCAGGGACTGGCCGGAAGGCGTCTTCTGCACGCGGCTGATGTCGCCGCGGCCACCGTAGTTGATCCGGGCCTCGGCGATCTGCGTGTGCTGGATGGTGTTGGTGGACGAGATGTCCTCCGGACGCACGATGCCGGCGATGGTGAGCTGACGCAACTCGGTGTTGGTCCGCACTTCCTGGGTGCCCTGGATCACCAGGTTGCCGTTCGGCAGCACTGCGGAGACCACGGCGGCGATGGTCAGGCTGATCTTTTCCTGGCGGCTCACCGAACCCGCCCCGTCGTTTGCGGTCTTTGAGTTTGTCGAGATTGCGTTTGCTGGGTCGAAGGCGCCCGGCAGGATTTTCCCAAGGCTCGATTCCAGGCCCAACAAATGCGGGATCCCGGCGGTGATGCCGGCCGTGTGCGTGCTCGACGTGGCGTTGCTGGTCTTGGCGCTGTCGTCGATGTTGATCATCACCGTCAGGATGTCGCCGACCTTGGAGGCGCGCTGGTCATTGAAGAAGGTCCTGGCGCCGGTGCGCCAAAGCGAATTGGGGGTGGGCGGCGTCGAGACGGAAATGATCCTCTGGTCCATCGGCGCCAAGGCAGCGGGATAACCCACCGGGGCGAGCTGGGGACCTTTGACAGCTTCCTGGACGGTGGAGCAGGCGCCAAGCGGAGCGAGAAGGGCCAAGGCGACGGCGAAACGAATACGCATCTAGGGTCTTCCTCTTAACGGACGGCGTAGCGGAGCGAGCGGGCGGATTTCATCTGATCGGCCGCGGGACCGACGACGGCTGCGCCCGGACCGGTGACCATGGCTTGGATGAGCTTCTTGGAGGCTGTGTTCTGAACGGCCAGCAGATCGCCGACGCCGGCGGTCCCCATGGCTTTGCCCTGCAAGGACAAGCTGACGCCGTCGGCGTCATAGGTGACCGTGACGAGGTCACCGGCTTTGATCACTTGGGCGGTTCCAATATCGTGGGCAAGCACGATTGCGCCTGCGCGCAGCGGCCGCTTGGCCGCTTGGCCGATCACCATGTCGGCGTCGCTGGGCGCGTCACTCGGCGCGGCGGCGGCCTTGACCCAGGTCAGGTCGGTGGGCTGCACGATCTCGCCGGCGTTGAGGCTGCGGGTGTACGTCAGCACCTCGATGTTGCCGTGCGTGTTGGACGCCGCAGCTGAGACTGTTGCGCCGCCGCCGTGGACGATGATCTTGTGCAAACCATCGGTGTTCGCCCAGTCGAGGCCGGCGCGACGAGCCGCAAGTTGCACGGTGACCGCGTCAAGCACGACGCTGGCGCCCGAACGGGTGGCGACCACAATGCGACCAGCCGCGCCCGCACCGTCGAAGAGGTCGCCCAGGGTGACTTTTTCGTCTGAACTGCTGGTGTCGGCCTTCAGGCTGACGACCTGGCCGGCGAGGGCCGGGCTGGCGATCACGAAAGCTGCGATGAGACAGGTGAGCAAGCGCATGGCCTATGGCTTCACTTGGTTGGCGACGCCCAGCATGCTGTCGGCCGTGGAGATCACCTTGGAGTTCATCTCGTATGCGCGCTGGGCGACAATCAGGGCGGTGATTTCAGTGACAGGGTCGACGTTGGACGCCTCGGTGTAGCCCTGCAACAGGTGGCCGAAGCCGGTCTGGCCCGGCGTGCCTGTGACGGGCGCGCCGGAGGCGCCGGTCTGTAGGAAGAGATTGCCGCCCTGGGCTGACAGGCCTCCCTCGTTCATGAAGCTGGCGAGTTCGAGCTGACCAACGACGCTGGGGATGGGATTGCCGGGCTGGGTGACCTGGACCTGGCCCGACGGAGAAACGACAACGTTGGTAGCGTCCTGCGCGATCGAGATCGCCGGTTGTACCTGGTAGCCGTCCTGGGTCACCAACTGACCCTGGTCGTTGACAGAGAAGTTTCCGGCCCGGGTGTAGGCGGTGTCGCCGGTGGGGGTCAGAACCTGGAAGAAGCCGCGACCGTTGATCGCCAGGTCGTACTGGTTGCCGGTCGCGGTCATCGCCCCTTGCGTGTTGATCCGATAGACCGAGCCCGTCTTGACGCCTGCACCGATCTGGATGCCGGTCGGGACGATCGTGCCCTGGTCCGAGGACTGAGCGCCGGCTTGCCGCAGGGTTTGGTAGAGCAGGTCCTGGAACTCCGCGCGCTGCTTCTTGAAGCCCACGGTGTTCATGTTGGCGATGTTGTTCGAGATGACCTCGACGTTCATCTGCTGTGCGGCCATGCCGGTCGCGGCGGTACGAAGAGCTTGCATTGCTCAGATCCTCACTATTGCAGCCGACCGAGGCGCGCGACGGAGTTGCGCGACAAATCGGCTTCGGCGGACATCATTTGGGTGACTTGTTCGTAGGCCCGATTGACCTCGATCATCTTGGTGATCTGGACGATCGGGTTGACGTTAGAGCTTTCCAGCATCCCCTGGCGGACCTTGGCGTCGGTGGCCGCGGTCGCCTGCTGGTTGGAGGCGTTCTGGTAGAGATTGTCGCCGGTCTTTTCGAGCGCCGACAGGCTGTCGAATTTGAAGACGCCGATCTTGCCAATCCGCTCCGTGCCCTGGCTGACAATGCCATCGGACGAGATGCTGATTTGACCGGGCTTGCTGACGTCGACGGTGATTTCGCCACCGCCTTCATCCGCGACGAGATCGCCCGACTGCGTGGTGACGCGGCCAGTGTCGTCGGTGCGGAAACGGCCGTCGCGGGTGTAGCGATCGCCGGCCTTGGTCGTGATCTTGAAGAAGCCCTGACCCTCGATGGCGACATCCAGGGGTGAGTCGGTGCGACGCAGGCCGCCCTGGCTGAAGTCGCGCGCCACGCCGTCGGAGCCGACAAACTTGATCGGGCGCGGGCCCTGCAGAGTGAAGGCGGGAGGCCCTGGGACCTCCTTGGTCATCAGGGATTCGAACTTGAAGCCGGTGGTGTCGGCATTGGCGATGTTGTTCGCGACGATATCCATCTCGCGCTTCAGCACCATCTGCTTCGAAAGTCCGACGTAAAGAGCGTTGTCCATGCGATTTTTCTTTGAGCCTTTGGGGCGCGACACTTTCGCTATCCGAAGCTGCAAGGTTCGGGCCAACCCAAAACCCCTGTAAATTCAACAAACAATAGAGTTAACGGGCGGGCAGCGGCGGAAAATGCCGGGCAGCCTTCGCACCCATTAACGACCGTTAAAAACCGCGCGTTAACCAACTTGGCGCATCGGTGAGTGCGTAAGTTTCTAAGGAACGCGCGCGTGGCCGAAGCCAAGGTCAAAGAGGCTCCTCCCGAAGAGGCAGCCGTCGAAGGCGAGGAGGGCGATGCCCCACCCGCCAAGAAGAAGCTGCCGATGATGTTCCTCATCGCCGGCGCGGCTGCGCTTGTGCTGGTGCTGGGCGGCGGCGGCGGCGCGGCCTACTTCTTCTTCCTCAAGCCCAAACCCGAAGCCGCGGCCGGCAAGGACGCGAAGAAGAAGCCCGAGAAGAAGGGCAAGGACGAAAAAGGCAAAAAGGACGACAAGGCCGCCGGCCAGGTCCGCGAAGGACCAGATGGCGTGCTGTTCTACACCCTGCCCGATGTCGTCGTGAACATGCAGACCGCTGACGGCCGGCCCACCTTCTTGAAGCTGAAGCTCACCCTCGAACTGCCCGACCAAGCCACTGTCGACAGCCTCGACCCCAACATGCCGAGGCTGCAGGATATGTTCCAAACGTTCCTTCGCGAGCTGCGCCCCGAGGACCTTTCGGGGAGCCAAGGCTCCTATCAGCTGCGCATGGAGATCCTGCGCCGCGTGAACCTGGTGATCGCCCCTTCCAAGGCCAACGCCGTCCTCATTGAGGAGATGCTGATCAACTAGCGCTCCCCCGAAGGAGCGCCAACGATCGCTTTCGCGCATGGCCGAAGAACCCGAAAATCCAGCTGAAGACCAGATCTCCGCCGCACCGGGCGTCGGTGAGGACGCTAACGCATGGGGCGACAGCGACGGCGCCGAGCGCATCCTCAATCAGGACGAGATCGACAGCCTGCTGGGCTTCGACCTTTCTGAGGAAGAGGGCAGCGAGCGAACAGGCATCCGCGCGATCATCAACTCGGCGTTGGTCTCCTATGAGCGCCTGCCGATGTTGGAGATCGTCTTTGACCGCCTCGTGCGGTTGATGACTACCAGCCTGCGGAACTTTACCTCCGACAACGTCGAAGTGAGCCTCGACAACATCTCGTCTATCCGTTTCGGCGACTATCTGAACTCGATCCCGCTGCCGGCGATCTTATCGGTGTTCCGCGCCGAAGAGCTGAACAACTACGGCCTGCTGACGGTCGACTCCAACCTGATCTATTCGATTGTCGACGTGCTGCTTGGTGGCCGACGTGGCACCGCAGCCATGCGAATTGAAGGTCGTCCCTACACGACCATCGAGCGCGTGCTGGTGCAGCGGATGGTCGAGGTCGTTCTGGCCGACGCGCGCGAGGCCTTCGAGCCGCTAACCCCGGTAAACTTCACGCTCGACCGCCTGGAGACCAACCCGCGCTTTGCGGCCATCGCACGTCCCGCCAACGCCGCCATCCTGGTTAAGCTGCGCATCGACATGGAAGACCGCGGCGGCCGCATCGAATTGCTGCTGCCCTACGCAACGCTCGAGCCCATCCGGAAAATGCTGCTGCAGCAGTTCATGGGTGAGAAATTCGGGCGCGACAACATCTGGGAAGGCCACTTGGCCACCGAGCTTTGGACCACCAACATGGAGGTCCGCGCCGTTCTCGACGAGCAGCAACTCGGCCTCAAACAGGTGCTCGACCTGAAGGTCGGTGACACCCTGATGCTGAACGCCACCCCCGACAGCCTGATCGAGCTGCGCGCCGGCGTCATTCCGCTCACACGCGGCCGAATGGGCCGCCGCAACGCCCATATCGCCGTTCGCGTCGAGGCGCCTTTGACGCCCCACGCCCGGCAAGCCGTGCAGAGGTCCCTATGAGTCTCATCGGCCTGGCGATGAACATGCTTCTGGCGTGCCTCCTGCTCGCCGCACTGAGCATGGGTTGGCGCCTCAATCGCCGACTGAAGGCCTTGCGCGATAGCCACGACGGCTTTGCCGTCGCGGTCGCTGAGCTGAACCAAGCTGCAGCGCGCGCCGAACAAGGGCTGTCTGACCTTCGCGCCGCCACCGATGAGGCCGTCGATATCCTTGGCGACCGCATCGAAAAGGGCCGCGCTCTGGCTGTCAGGCTGGAGCGCCTGAATGAGCGGGCAGAGTCTGCGCCGCCGCAACGCCCGGCGCCACCGCCTGTCGCAACTGTGCACGACGATCCCGTGGCCGAGCGCCGCCTGGGCGCGCTCCTCGCCGCAGCGCGCGAAATGCGCGCCGCCCGCGCCGCACCGTCCCCGCGCGCGGTTGACCGCCCCCTCCTTGACCCGCGCCCGGCACCGCGTTTCCGCCGGGACGCCGACGACGATCTGTTCGACGACGAGCCGCTGGTCCTTGACGTTGTCCGTGGAGCCGCCCGTTGAAATCTATGCCTCGCATTCTCCCGCTGGTCGGCATTGCCGTCGGTGGCGTCTTGGCGATCAACGCCTTGGGTGGCGCCCGCGACCTGCCGGAAATGATCTCCGGGGCGAAGGCCTTCGCCGAGGAGGCCGCCGGTAAGCCGGCCAAGCCGGCCAAGGCCTCGAAGCCTGCTGCCAAGGCTGCGACCGCAAAGGCGGCCGATGCGGCCGCCACCCCCGTCGCGCCCGCAATTCCCGGTGGCGCCAACACGCCTGCGGCCCCTACGGGCGATGCGAAGGATACGGCCGCCACGGCCGGCCTTCCACCGCCGAGCATTCAGCCCAAGGGTATCTGCGCTCCCACCGCCGCCGAACTGGCCAAGGAGGCCGGACTTTCCCCGGGCGAGCTGCAGGTGCTGCAAAACTTGGGCGCACGCCGCGGCCAGCTCGACCAGCGTGAAGCCGACCTCTCGACCCAGCTGGCGCTACTCGCCGCCGCCGAGGCCAAGCTCGACGCGAAAACCAAGGTGCTGGCCGGTCTCAAGGCCGATGTTCAGGCCTTGCTGGCCCAGGCCAACGGTCGCGAGGCGGGCGAAGTCGATCGCCTGGTCAAAGTCTACGAAGGCATGAAACCTAAGGACGCCGCCCTTCGCATGGCGATCCTGGATGACAATGTCCGCCTGCCGATTGCCGCCAAGATGAAAGAGCGCGCGCTCTCCGCCGTCATCGGTCAGATGCAGCCTTCGGAAGCCAAGAAGCTCACAGAATCCCTGGCTCACCGGTTCGCCGCGGCCCAGACGCTCGCCCAGAACGCCACCGCCCAGGCAGACGCCGCAGCTTCGGCCACCGGCGGCTCGGCTGACCCAAAGGCGCCTGCCAAAGCCAAGCCAGTTCGTGCGGCCAAAAAGGTTCCGCCGCGCAAGAAGGCGCCGGCTGATACCGAAGCCGCCGCCACGCCGGCAGCCGACAAACCCGCGGCTACGCCCGCTGTCGCCGCGCCGCCGCCTGCCAAGGCGGGGTAGGCTCATGAACCTGCGCCATACCCTGCGCGCAGGTGTGGCGGCGATTGCCGTCGCTAGCGTCGTCGCACCTGCCGGTGCGGCGCCGAGCAGCATCGACGTGCAGGTTGCTCAAGCCGACGGCTTCTCACGCGTTGAGTTCAAAGGCGCGCCCCAGGCAGCGGTCAAACGCGACGGTCAGGTCCTGACCCTCAATTTCCCGCGCGACGGTGATCCCGACATCGCACGCCTGCGCACCGCGCCGCCCAAGTGGATCAAGACGGCCGAGAAGCGCCATGTTGGCGGCCATCTCCAGGTCCTGCTGACCCTATCTGACGACGCCGACTACAAGGTAGGCTCGTCCGACGGGGCAATGTTCGTCAACGTTTTCCAGAAGGCCCCACCGACCGCGGCTGAACTGGCCGCCGCCAACGCCGCAGCACCCGAGCCGCCGCGCCCCAATCCGATTCCGGCGGGCGGCGTGGTTCATATGATCTCGAAGGTCGACAACGCCCAGGTGCAATTCAGCTTCGCTTGGGCCAATCCGACCGGCGTGGCGGTATTCCGGCGCGGCGACGCAATCTGGGTGGTGTTCGACGCCCCTGCAGTGCTTGACGTGGCGCATGCGCCGCGGGGCCTGGTTCAGTTTTCGGCCATCTCGGCGACCCGCGGGACTGACTACGCAGCAGTCCGCATCGAAGCTGCGCACCGCATTCCGGTGTTCGCGACGTCGATCGGCAACACCTGGACGATCGCGCTTGGTCCCGGAGATCAGGGCTCACCCACCGCAGTCCGCGTCCAACGCGATGACGCCGACGGTCCCGCCACGCTGAAGGCTGCCGTCGCCGGCGCCACCAACGTCGTCCAAATGGCCGATCCTCAAGCGGGCGATACCCTCAGCGTCGTCACAGCACTTGGCCCGTCCAAAGGTCTGCCCAGCCGACGGGACTATGCGCAGGTGTCGGTGCTGCCATCGGTGCAGGGCTTGGCGGTAGAGTCCCACATCGAAGATCT
>JAYUBY010000336.1:0-2856 GCA_043740635.1 Alphaproteobacteria bacterium | reverse complement strand
GATTTCCCCGCCCCTCGTTCGATCAAATCGAAGCAGCCGAGTTTCGGCGAGCTAGGCGCGTTTTTCTATCAATTTTGTGGAGCGACGTTGCCTGCTGACTGCGTGCACCGCCACCTTCGACGAAGCGGGACATCTCATCACCCCCAACGCTGCTGCATCAGGAGTCTACGGTGCTTCGCGTTTTGACACAGCCTCGACCCGAAGCGGACGTTCCGCGAGTCCGACCACGATGTGGTCAAGCCCTATCGCACGCTCATGAGGTTGGAATAGATCAGTTCGTAGGCATCGGGGCCGACAAACACCTCGCCACGGAAAGGCCTGTCCATCTCCGCCACGACAAAGATAACTATTCCGAGGAACATCGAGAGGATCGCGGTCAAGATGCCATGGATGTGGATCTGCATGTCCAGCATCCAGATGATGGAGATGTTGAGCAGGGCGCCGATGCCTAGAACCCACCAAAGCAGGATGGGTGTGCCCGCGGTCACTCGATCCAGACGACTGGCGCGAGACTCAACCAGCTTCTCGGTCTGTCCGAGGGCCAGGACAAGGGATACCTCTTCCGCCTTGCCCTGCGGGTGCACATCCTTGATGTCGGATTGAAAAACGGCCAGGCGCTGGGTGCCGATGCTGGGCACCTTGCCAGCGCCCTGGGTCGGCCAATCCCGATCGATCGTCGCCTTGGCATAGTCGCGAAGATCGGAGAGCAGCTTCGCCCGGTAGGGATCGGGCAAGGCGCTGGTGTCGCTGTACAGCGCCGCCAGGCTGGAGGCCTCGCGTTCCACGATATCGGAGGTCGCCGAGTAGTTGGCGTAGACGCCGACCGCCACCAGCCCGAGCAGGATTCCGTAGAAGACCGAGAAGCTGGCGATGTTGAGGGAGACCATCTCATTGGTCTTGTCGTTTCGATGGATCAGGTGGTGGAACCAGGGCCGCAGAGCGAACATGCCGCCCAGGCCAATTCCTACCGAAAGTGCGGCGAACATGACGCCGGCTGCCCATGTGGGAAGGTCATACAGCCAGAAAAACATCCACGCCCCCAAACCCCATTGCCGCGCCCGCTCGCCCTTCTCAGGCGGCAGACGGCGGCGGCAGTCGCCGCCGATTGTATCGTCGCCCGGGCATCACCGCGCCGGTCAGCCCAAGACCAAGGACGAGGAATAGCCAGGTCGCCGGCTCCGGGACCGCGCTGATAGCGCGTGGCGCCGGCGGGCCGGACGAACCGCCGTCTTGCTGAGGCGGTCCGGCAAACGGGATTGAGGGCGGCGGTGCGGGATCCGGAAACAGCGGCGGAATCGGCGGCAGGACTACGGGCGGGCCTGAGATCAGCGGATCCACGGTCGGCGGCGGACCCGGCCCCCCTGGCGGCGCAGGAGGCGCGACGAACCCCGCGCCCCCGAAAGACGGCGCCCCCGACGGCGGCGGCGCGGCCGACGGAGGCGTGTCCGGAACCTGCGATACGTCAGGCGGCCCGTTCTGAACGATGTCCGACGCGGACGCCGCGCCCTGTCCCGGCGCCAGATCACCGAGGCCGCCGCCAAACCCGCCGTCGCCGAAGCTCGAGGCCAAAAACTGGCTGGTCATGGGGCCACCCGAGGCGGGATCCGCGTCCGACTGCCCTTGCGGCCCAAGGCCCTTCCCCGCCGGCAGCAGCTTGAGGTCCGACAGCAGCATGAACGCCAACGGCGTCGTCTCATCTCCGCCTGTCAGTTGTGAGGTGAGCTCCACGGGAACGCTGTGATGCGCGGGGCCACCCTGACTGGCCCCTTGGAAATAGTGATGGCGAACACTCAGCGAGCCGACTGCGGCGCTGCCCATGACGCCAACTACGCCAGCGACCGTCGCGAGTGCCATGATGGCGTTGAGCCGCATCGCAAGTATCGTGGCTCCATTTGCCGACCGAGTTTTGGAGGGATCGCCGAGACAGCCCCCGCCGCACGAAACATGTCGTTAGCAAATAAGGCCTGAATTAGCTAATGCCGAAGTTCAGACTGCCTTAATTATAGTGACCAATGCACGGTCGGAGGGCAGTTTGCCGGTGAAAATGCCACCCGGAAGCAAAGAACCACCGCTTCTAAACGCAGGCGTCACGCCGATCTGGTCGCGCCCGCTTTTCGAAATGAAGTCTCCATTCCAATATTCTGCCGGCCGTCCCTCCACCCGGTGGGCGGGGGTTCCACCTTGCTGCACCGTTGGGGGAGGAAGGATCGACCGGGTCGTGCGCAACAGGCCCGCGGCTGTCCTACCGCCGCGGGAGGCACGGCCGCCCGCGACGGCCTACGGGCCGTCGCGGCAACTGCTCGGCGATTGTCCCGCTCGGTTAAGCGTCGCCGTCCGCGATGTCGGCGAGGCCGCCCGACATCTTCTCACCGAACGCGGTGGTAACGACGGTGCCCTTGTCCTTGTGACCGGGACGCGCCCTGATTTCGTCTTCCCGCTCCGTTGAAGGCTCAGCCCCTTCGGCGTCGGTAGGTGTCGGATCAGCCATTTCAAAATCCCCCGGACGGCGCTGGTTGCGCAAAATGCATACCCGCGTTCGCAATCTATACTGCGATTGACCGCGCAAGCAAATCCAGGTGGCGGCCGGAAGGGGCAGATAGACTCTAACTGGGAATGGTGACCTCCGTAGAAGTTCTGAGCCTAGACATGGAAAGGTACTCACGTAGACCGCAAGACAAGAGCTTCTGATGGTCAGCTGAATGTCCTGTGTGGATGGCTCCCGCATTGCAAGGGGTGATGTTGGCTTGGGCTTGGCGCTGGTCTGACCCCCTTGAAGTGATCCATCCCTTATGTTGGTCCGAGGACCATTTGGATGGATGGAACGATGGCAAGGAAGCACCACAAGCCCGAAGAGAT
>JAYUBY010000335.1:0-3654 GCA_043740635.1 Alphaproteobacteria bacterium | reverse complement strand
CGAGGCCATAGGGGCGTCAAGCAGGGCCTCGTCTTGTGACATTTCCGCGAATTCCCATGTAGACTGGACCAGCGCCCACAATCCGGGCGTCGCGCCGCCAATTGTCGCTGCCCGGCTGCAAGGCTTGTGATCCGTGGCGCGATCGAGGAATGTCAAGACTTAGACAACCCGCGGCACGTATTCTGCATTGATGGGCGGTAACGCCCCTTCAGGCGATGCAGGTGCGTTTCGAGCCTCCGGGTCGCCTAGAGAGTGAGAAAGACCATGACCAAGGCCGCGAGCGGAGATTCAAAGAGCACGCTGTACTGCTCTTTCTGCGGCAAGAGCCAGCACGAGGTCCGCAAGCTTATCGCGGGCCCCACCGTGTTCATCTGCGATGAATGCGTAGAGCTGTGCATGGATATCATCCGCGAAGAACATAAGATTTCCTTCGTGAAATCTAAGGACGGCGTGCCGACGCCGAAGGAAATCCGCGAAGTCCTCGACGATTACGTGATCGGGCAGGACCACGCCAAGAAAGTCCTCTCCGTCGCGGTGCACAATCACTACAAGCGCTTGAACCACGCGTCGAAGAACAACGACGTCGAACTGGGCAAGGCGAACATTCTGCTCATCGGCCCGACCGGCACCGGCAAGACGCTGCTGGCCCAGACCCTGGCGCGAATCATCGATGTTCCGTTCACCGTTGCGGACGCCACGACGCTCACCGAAGCCGGTTACGTCGGTGAAGATGTCGAAAATATCATCCTGAAATTGCTGCAGTCGGCCGACTACAACGTCGAGCGCGCCCAGCGCGGCATCGTCTACATCGACGAGGTCGATAAGATCAGCAGGAAGTCCGATAACCCTTCCATCACCAGGGACGTGTCGGGCGAGGGCGTCCAGCAGGCGCTGCTGAAGATCATGGAAGGCACCGTCGCCTCCGTGCCGCCGCAGGGCGGGCGCAAGCATCCCCAGCAGGAGTTCCTGCAGGTCGACACCACCAACATCCTGTTCATCTGCGGCGGCGCCTTCGCGGGCCTCGAGAAGATCATCTCCGCGCGCGGACAGGGTGCCTCGATCGGCTTCGGCGCCAAGGTTTCCGATCCGGACGAGCGCCGCACCGGCGAAGTCTTCCGTCAGGTCGAGCCTGACGATCTGCTGCGCTTCGGCCTGATCCCGGAATTCGTCGGCCGTCTGCCGGTGATCGCCACCCTCGACGACCTCGACGAGAAGGCCCTGGTGAAGATCCTTACCGAGCCGAAGAACGCCTTCGTGAAGCAATACGTGCGTCTGTTCGACATGGAGAACGTCGGCCTGACCTTCACGGACGACGCACTGAACGCGGTCGCCCGCAAGGCGATCACCCGCAAGACGGGTGCTCGGGGCCTGCGTTCGATCCTGGAAGCGATCCTGCTCGACACCATGTACGAGCTGCCCACCTACGACGGTGTCGAAGAGGTGGTGGTCAACGCTGAGGTTGTGGAAGGCCGCGCCCAGCCGCTGATCATCTACGCCGAGCGCCGCGACAAGGGCGGCGCGGCCTAAACGCAACGTCAGAAAAGTTCGAAGGGCCCCGCTGGTGACGGCGGGGCTTTTTCGTGCGCCATACTCGCCGCCCAAGCTGGGAGTTCGGCCATGGCGATCCTTGACCTCGATCACGTCAATATCCGCACCACCGATCTGGCCCGGACGCAGGCCTTCTTCACCGAGGTGCTGGGCCTTAGCGTCGGGTGGCGGCCGGATTTCAGCTTCCCGGGCGCCTGGCTCTACGCCGGCGACAAGGACGTGGTGCACCTGGTCGAGGTGACACGCGAGCACGCGCCATCCCGCGGCTCGTCGCTCGACCACTTCGCCTTCGCGATCGACGACTACGAGGACGCGCGCCGTCGCCTGGACGCCGCCGGCATCGCCTATGAGGCGGGCGAGGCGCCGAACGGCGGCATCCGCCAGTTCTTCCTGACCGAGGCCAACGGCGTCACCTTCGAACTCAACTGCCGGGTCCCGGCGACAGCCTAGCGCCCATGCCCCACCTTGCCGGGCAAAGTCGGCATTCCCACATATCCGCTTAAGGGTCGGGGCATAGTCTTGCGTCGGAACCCGCGCCTCTCTCCGGTATAGCTAGCCGAAGATGGTCGCTGGGACCGAGTGTCGCGCAAGGGTGTTGCTCCGCTTGAACCGTGGATCAAACAGTCCACATTTATCCATGAACAGGCGCTCTGCGGAGCGTACGGATCGTCCGACTCAGACGCATCGTCTGACGTGACTGCGATCCGGTGGGCCTGGCCCTGAGACCAACAGGGCCGGTCAGGAGTTGAGGCAATATGTCTGAGATTAAGGTTCTCCCGATCCTGCCGTTGCGGGACATCGTGGTTTTCCCGCACCAGCCGGTGCCGCTCTTCGTCGGTCGCGAGAAGTCCGTGCGCGCGCTCGAAGAAGCCATGAGGAACGACGGCAAGCAGATCCTGCTGGCCACCCAGAAGGACAAGGACGACGACGATCCGGCGCCCGAAGGCATTTATGATGTCGGCGTCGTCGCCACCGTCCTGCAGCTCCTGAAGCTGCCCGACGGCACCGTGAAGGTGCTGGTGGAAGGCCGCGCGCGGGCGGGCATTTCCCGCTTCACCGGCCAGGACGAATACTACGAGGCCGAGATCGCCTATCTGGCGGAGGATGGCTCCGGCTCGGCGGAAGCCGAGGCGCTCAGCCGCGCCGTGGTCGAGCAGTTCGAAAACTATGTGAAGCTGAACAAGAAGGTGCCGCCGGAGGCGCTGGCCGCGATCCCGCAGATCGACAACCCCGGGGAACTGGCCGATCGCATCGCCAGCCACCTGTCGGTGAAGATCGCCGAGAAGCAGCAGCTCCTCGAAATCTTCAACGTCGTGAAGCGGCTCGAGAAGGTCTACGCCCTGATGGAGGGCGAGATCTCGGTCATGCAGACCGAGAAGAAGATCCGCAACCGCGTGAAGCGGCAGATGGAGAAGACCCAGCGCGAGTACTATCTGAACGAGCAGATGAAGGCGATTCAGCGCGAGCTGGGCGAACAGGACGATCAGCGCGACGAGCTGATGGACCTGGAAAAGCGCATCAAGAAGGTCCGGCTCTCCAAGGAAGCCCGCGCCAAGGCCGAGAGCGAGCTGAAGAAGCTGCGCAACATGAGCCCGATGTCGGCAGAGTCGACGGTCGTCCGGAACTACCTGGACTGGCTGCTGACGATCCCGTGGGGCAAGGCCAAGATCAAGCCGATCGACCTGCAGAAGGCCGAGGACATCCTCGAAGGCGATCACTACGGCCTGGAGAAGGTCAAGGAGCGGATCCTCGAGTACCTGGCGGTGCAAAGCCGCGTGGGTTCCCTGAAGGGCCCGATCCTCTGCCTGGTCGGTCCTCCGGGGGTCGGCAAGACCTCGCTCGGCCGCTCGATCGCCAAGGCGACCGGCCGCGAGTTCGTGCGCGTGTCGCTGGGTGGCGTGCGCGACGAGGCCGAGATCCGCGGCCACCGCAGGACCTACATCGGTTCCATGCCGGGCAAGATCATCCAGTCGATGAAGAAGGCCAAGTCGACCAACGCCTTCTTCCTGTTGGATGAGATCGACAAGATGGGTTCCGACTGGCGGGGCGACCCGTCCTCGGCCCTGCTCGAGGTGCTGGACCCGGCGCAGAACTCGACCTTCGCCG
>JAYUBY010000334.1:0-10910 GCA_043740635.1 Alphaproteobacteria bacterium | reverse complement strand
AGCGCGCGGATCAGACGTGGGGGAGTGAGCGCGTCGAAGACCGCGACGGCCGCATCCTTGCGGCCGATTCCGGAGTAGGTGACCCTGACCAGGAGTTGGTGTCGGAATGGTCAGGCCAGCTAACGCGGGAGTCGCAATCGGTCCCACAGAGATGGGTCGGCGCTCAGCGCATGTCAACGAAGGTCCGCGAAGCCACGGTTAACGTAAACTCTCGGAAAAATTAGCTTTTAGACGCTTTCGCGGTGATGGGCGAATGTCAGCCAAGGGTAGTTTTGGAGGCCTGACCGGGAATCGAACCCGGGTGCGCGGATTTGCAGTCCGCTGCGTCACCACTCCGCCATCAGGCCGCCGCGAGCCCAGTCGGACTCGATGTCTCTCAACCAATAGACGGCGGCTGACGGTGACCGTCATCCGCCGGAAGGCCGGGAGGGCTATCAGAAGGCATGGGCGGGAGCAACGGGTGTGATTGCCTTGAGGCGCGGCGCGGACCTATAAGCCGAGCCAGAATTCTCGCCCGTGCAAGGACTCCTGAATGGCTGACTTCGCCGCCGCCCGGCTGAACATGGTGGAAAGCCAGGTGCGTCCTGCCGATGTCACCGACGTACGCTTGCACGACGCCATGCGCGTCCTCCCCCGGGAAAGCTTCCTGCCGGCCGCCAAGGCTTACCTGGCTTACGCCGACATCGAGGCGGAGTACGCACCGGGACGCAGCCTTCTGAAGCCCCGTGATATCGCCAAGATGCTGCAAGCGGTGCGGCCGATGCCAGGCGAACGAGCGTTGGCGATTGCGGCGCCCTACGCAGCCGCGGTGCTCGAGCGCCTGGGTCTTGCGGTGACGCGGTTGGACGAAGGCGATCTGTCGCAGGTTCCCGCCGGCGAGTTCGACGTCATCGTTTGCGAGGGCGCAGTGGGGCGCTCGCCATCGAGTTGGACCGCGGCGCTTGCCGTGCGCGGCCGGCTCGGCGTGGTCGAGCGAGATGGCCCTGTGGGCAAGGCCTGCATCTATCTGCGGGCCGAAGACGGCGTCGGGCGCAGGGAAGCATTCGACGCAACACCGCCGATCATGGCGGGCTATGCGACTAAGCAGGGTTTCGCCTTCGAATAGTCTTAGATGCTCGCGAGAGCGAGTTTGGATGCACCAGTAGGCGTGAAAAAAGCTTAAGGTGACGTGGGCTCAGTGTCGGCTACAGAAGTCCGCACAACGAGAACAAGTCTCTCTCGCCTATATCGGGGATTAGGAATGTCGAAGAGCCTTCGCGGACGATTGTTGACCGCGATTTGCTGCGTTGGCGCGGCCGGAGCCTTCGCATCTCCCGCCTGCGCCGAGACACTCGCTGACGCCATCGCGCTCGCCTACGACACTAATCCGAATCTACAGGCACAGCGCTCGACGCAGCGTGCGCTTGACGAAACCTATGTTCAGGCTCGCTCGGGGTTTCGACCCCAACTGAGCTTCAACGGTGACGAGAGTTTCTTGGAGACACGGACGCCGCGCGGCGCCGCTGGATTCATCGATACCACCGGCAGTGGAATTCCCAACCGGTTGGGCAGTGGAATTCTCAGGACCAACTCTGCATTTGCGGGCTTGAGCCTCTCGCAACCGATCTGGACCGGTGGGCGCGCAGTCGCCGCGGTCTCCGCCGCTGAGGCCGATATCCTATCTGGGCGCGAAAACCTGCGGCGGGTCGAATCGCAAGTCTTGCTGAGTGTCATTCAAGATTACGTAGATGTTCGCCGCGATCAGGAAGGCGTACGGATCCGGGAGCAAAACCTCACTGTGCTGCAGGAGCAGCTCAAGGAATCCAAGGCTCGATTTGATGTGGGTGAGCTCACTCGGACTGACGTTGCTCAATCGGAATCGCGTGTAGCCGCCGCCCGCGCTCTGCTTTCCAGCGCCGTGGCTCAACTTGCAATCAGTCGCGCCAGTTACGCTGCCGTGGTGGGCCAGAACCCTGGTGACCTGCAGCCGGCGCCATCACTGGCCTATCTGTTGCCAGCCAACGCTGACGAGGCCTTCGGCGTGGCGGAAAAATTCAGCCCTGTGCTGCTCGGGCAAGTTTACGCTGAAGAGGCAAGCCGCGCGCGGGTTTCAGCTGCGCGAGCGGAGCGAATGCCCAGCCTTTCACTTCGCGCTCAATATGGTTTCACCGGACTAGCAAGTCCGTTTGATAGCAGTCACTTCACCCGCGAACTCACAGGAGAGGCCGTTGTGACAGTGCCTCTCTTCACCGGCGGTCTGACGACGTCGCGCATCCGCCAGCAGGTTGAACGCAACAACACCGACCGTATCAATATCGAGACCCAGCGTCGGTCGGTCCTGCAGACAATAACCCAAGCATGGAACCAGCTGGTCGCGGCCCGCTCAAATATCGATTCGACCGACGAATCCGTTCGCGCCGCTGAAATCGCCGCTGAGGGGACACGTCAAGAACAGCGTGTGGGTCTTCGCACCACGATCGATACGTTGAACGCAGAGCAGGAGCTCAGCAACAATCAGCTGAGCGCCACGGGCGCCCGACACGATGAATACTTGGCCGCTGCGACGGTGCTGTCGGCGATGGGGCGGTTGGAAGGCAAAAACCTGATCCCCGCCGTCAGTCAGTATGATCCGACACGGAATTTCCGGAAGCTACGCTTCGCGATGGGCTATGTGCCCTGGGAGGAACCGATCGCCGTGATCGATCGGGCCCTGTCTGTGCCGCCGATTCCTCCGACGACGGAGAGCCCGACAGAGGCCAAGATCGCGCCGGGCTTGCAGCCTCCGCCGACGACGCCGGTTGTCGCACCCAAGAAGTAGCCGCGTGAAGCGGCTCCCCTTACGCTAAAAATGGTCTAGGCTGACGGCAGATGGATTCAACTTTCGCTTGGCGGCCAGGCCCATATGTCTGAACAGACTTCCCAAGAACCGACGATGGAGGAAATTCTCGCCTCCATCCGCCGTATTATTTCCGAGGACGAAGCCCCCGCTGGGGCGGAGGCGGAAGCTGCCCCGGCCGAAGAGCCTGCGCCCGTCGCCGCAGCGCCAGAACACGAAGCTGAGCCGCAGCCCGAACCGGTTATCGCGCCAGAACCCTTCGTCGCCGCGGCCCCTGAGCCGGTGCCTCCGATCGAGGATGAGGCCTTGGAGCTGACCGAGAAGGTGGAGACGCACGGCGACCTCGAGGTCATGGCCGCCCACCCTTCTGAACCGGCCCCGGCCCCAGCGCCGGCGCCGATCGAGGGGCTGGTCAGCGAACACGTCGCCACGGCGGCGGCATCAGCCTTTGGACATCTATCGGCGTCGATCGCCATGCCGCACGGCGACCGGACGCTGGAAGACGTTGTCCGTGAGCTCCTGCGCCCGCTGCTCCAGCATTGGCTAGACGAAAATCTGCCGGCCATCGTGCAGCAGGCCGTCGAAACCGAAGTCGACCGCATCGCCCGCAGCCGAGTACGCTAGACCTTCAATTTCCGCCTATCCCCTTAAAAGCAGGGACCCATTCGGCGTTCGCGGACTGCACAACCGGTCTAGGCTTTCCCTGAGCTCAGCTTGGTCCCCGCTTTCGCGGGCATGAGCGGTTATTTGCACCCTTGAACCCAGATCGCTTGCTGATGCTTGAAAAGACCTTCGATCCGAAATCCGTTGAGCCGCGCCTCTATGCCGCTTGGGAGGCGTCGGGAGGATTCGCGCCGACCGACGATCCCGCTGCTGAACCGTTCTCGATCGTTATCCCGCCGCCAAACGTCACCGGTTCGCTGCACATTGGGCATGCGCTGAACAACACCTTGCAGGACGTGCTCATCCGCTTCGAACGGATGCGGGGCAAGGCTGCGCTGTGGTTGCCCGGCACCGATCACGCCGGTATCGCCACACAAATGGTCGTCGAGCGACAGTTGGCCGAATCCGGCAACCAAAGCCGCCGTGACCTCGGCCGTGACGCCTTCGTCGAGAAGATCTGGGAGTGGAAAGCTAAGTCCGGCGGAACGATCGTCAATCAGCTGAAGCGCTTGGGCGCCAGCTGCGACTGGAGCCGCGAGCGGTTCACCTTGGACGAAGGATTGTCTGCGGCAGTTCGCAAGGTTTTTGTGACCCTTTACAAGGAAAAGCTCATCTACCGCGACAAGCGGCTTGTTAACTGGGACCCACATTTCCAGACCGCCATCTCCGACCTGGAGGTTGAACAGCGAGAGGTCGACGGCCACTTCTGGCACTTAGCCTATCCACTCGAAGATGGTTCCGGTGAGATCGTTGTGGCCACGACCCGTCCGGAGACCATGCTGGGCGACACTGCCGTCGCCGTCCATCCCACCGACGAGCGCTACAAAGGGATGATCGGCCGCGCCGTGCGCCTGCCCATCGTCAACCGGCCTGTGCCGATTATCGCTGACGAATACGCCGATCCGGAAAAGGGTTCGGGCGCGGTGAAAATCACACCGGCCCACGATTTCAACGATTTCATGGTCGGCAAGCGCAACAACCTGCCAATGATCAACCTCTTCGACGACTTCGCGCGGATCAACGAAAACGCCCCGCCCGAGTATCGAGGCCTTGATCGGTTTGCAGCGCGTAAAAAAGTGGTCGAGGAATTCGAACGCCTCGGCCTGCTGCGCGGAGTCGAGAAGACCCGCCACATGGTGCCGCACGGCGACCGCTCCGGAGTCGTTGTGGAGCCTTATCTGACAGACCAGTGGTACGTAAACGCAGAGGTCCTGGCTCAGCCCGCGATCAAGGCCATCGAAAACGGCGACACCGTCTTCGTGCCCAAGGCCTGGGAGAAGACCTACTTCGAGTGGATGCGAAACATCCAGCCTTGGTGCATTTCGCGCCAGCTCTGGTGGGGTCACCGCATTCCGGCCTGGTTCGGACCGGGCGGGAAGATCTTCGTGGCCGAGACCGAGGCTGAAGCCAAGGCCCAAGCGCTTGAGCACTACGGCCGCGAAGAGCCGCTACGTCAGGACGAGGACGTTCTGGACACCTGGTTCTCCTCGGCGCTCTGGCCATTCTCGACCCTGGGCTGGCCAGAAAAGACCAGCGACCTCGCGCGCTTCTATCCAACTCACACCCTGATTACGGGCTTCGACATCATCTTCTTCTGGGTCGCCCGGATGATGATGCAGGGCCTGCATTTCATGGACGAGGCGCCCTTCAAACGCATCTTCATTAACGCCCTCGTGCGAGACGCCGACGGGAAGAAGATGTCAAAGTCCAAGGGCAACGTCATGGACCCCCTGGAGTTGGTCGATGACTACGGAGCCGATGCGCTCCGCTTCACACTGACGGCGATGTCGGGGCAGGCGAGGGACATCAAACTCTCGCGTGAGCGCATCGAGGGTTACCGCAACTTTGGCACCAAGCTGTGGAACGCCACCCGCTTCACGCAGATGAACGGCGCAGCTCGCGCCGAGGACTTCGATCCAGCCAAGGTCAAGCTGCCGATAAACCGCTGGATCGTGGGTGAGACCACTCGGACCGCCAAGGCGGTCACGGCGGCCCTCGACGCCTGCGGCTTCGACGCCGCCGCTGACGCGCTCTATCGCTTCGTCTGGCGCCAATACTGCGATTGGTACGTGGAGCTTTCCAAGCCGGTGCTCGGCAAACCCGACGAGCCCTCCGCTGACGAAGCCGCGCGCGACGAGACGCGCGCCACCGCCGCCTGGGTGCTGGATGTCATCCTCAAGATGCTGCACCCGGTCATGCCTTTTCTCACCGAGGAGCTATGGGGTCAGACCCAAGCGTTGGGCGCCCCGCGCGATCACCAGGGCTTCCTGATGACCGCGCCCTGGCCGAAGCTGCCGGACAGCCTCATCGATCCTGTTGCAGACGCCACGATTGGCCTGATCGTCGAGACCATCGCCGAAGGCCGTTCGGTTCGTGCGGAGCTAAACGTGCCTAACTCCGCACGGCCGGCCTTGCTGGTCGTTGAGGCGAGTGATGCTCAGCGCGGTGTCCTAAAGGACGCCGCCCCACTGATCATGCAGATGTTGCGCGTGGTCGAGGTGAAGATCGTCGACGCTCCGCCGCCGGGCGCGATCCCCTATGTCGTCGCGGGCGCGACGCTCGCTCTGCCGGTCGCCGAGTTCATCGACGTCGCCGCCGAACGTGCGCGGCTGGCCAAGGAGGTGGGCTCGCTTGCATCCGACATCGACCGCACCGCCAAGAAGCTCGCCAACGCAGACTTCGTCGCTCGCGCGCCGGAGGAGGTGGTTGAGGAGAACCGCGAACGATTGGCTGACGCGGAAGCCGCCAAGGCCAAGCTGGAAGCCGCATTGGCGCGCCTGGGCGCGGTGGTCTAGCGTTTCCTCCGGTCCGACGAGATGGGTACGGGGGCGGTGGGATGGCTGGAAGACATCTGGGATGGGATTGGCGGCGCCTGGCTGCGGCGGCAGCCGCGGTCATGACAGCCGGTTTAGCGCACTCGGCTGCGGCGCAGCCGACCTCCAGGGCGACTGCGGTTCAGACCCTGTTTCTTCTGACCGATGCCAAGTCCCGCTCGATCGGGCCGGAGAACCTGACCGGCCAGCCGGGAATGGGCTCGCGCACCGAAGCGAAGGACGGCAGCGCTCATTATGCGGCCAAGGATCTGGGCCGTGGGTGGAAGGTCAATCTCTACGTCGTCGTCCCGCCCGGGAGCAGCTTCACCCTGGCTGACGCTATGGGGCCTGGCGTGATCAACCATATCTGGATGACGCTGGGCGGGGGCGCCGACCATCGCTCGGCGATCCTGCGGATTTATTGGGATGGCGAGGCCAAGCCTTCGGTCGAGACCCCCGCCGGTGATTTCTTTGCGGCTGGCTGGGGCCGCGGCGCCGAGCCGGTCATCAATTCTGAAGTCGTCGCGGTTAATCCGGGCAGTGGCTTCAACAGCTTCTGGCAGATGCCGGTTCGAAAGCAGGCGCGCCTTACGATGGAGAACCGTAGTTCCAAGTCGCTGACCATCTACTACGCCATCGATTTCTCGCGGACGACCGTCCCGGCCAACGCGGGTTATTTCCACGCCCAGTTCCGCATGGGGAAGGCAAACCCTGAGGCCGGTGCTTACACCCTGCTCGATGGGGTCAGGGGCAAGGGCCAGTATGTCGGAACCTATCTCAGACACCGGGCGCTCAGCCCAGGCTAGTGGGGCGAGGGCGAGGTGAAGTTCTATTTCGATGGCGACAAGGACTTCCCGACCATCGCCGGAACCGGCGAGGAGGACTATTTCCTCGGCGCCTATTCCTTCATTAAGCGCGACCTCAAGGGGCAGTACGTTGAGACGTCCTATTCCTCGGCCTACGCGGGATCCCTGGCGACGCAGAGCCGCAACATCGACGCCGACTATTTCAAACCGGACGGCGACCGCCGTTATGGCGAATACCGTTGGCACATCCTCGATCCGGTGAGATTCACCCGCACGCTCAAGGTGAGGATCCAGAACCTGGGGTGGAAGGACGCTTTAGCGACCAAAATCCTGGGTGACGGAACCTACTTGCCGCTGCACGACGACCTGTCCTCGGTTGCCTACTGGTACCAGGGTGAGCCGCATGCGCCGTTTCCCGCATTGCCCAGCGAAGCGGCCCTGAACGAGTTGGTCAAGCCGACGCTGCCCTGACCGTACGGGCCTCCACCGGGCCGCGCCGACACGCTGTTTTGCGCTTAGCTCGCCGGAGTAGAGGCGTTTTGATGGGCCGCTGTTTGGTCGGTTATATTTGCCAAAACCTCGTCAATTCCCGCAACGAGCGTTGCTGCGGTTACGGGCTTTGCGAGATTCAGGTCCGCGCCGGCCGACGGGGACGTGGAGGCGATGCTGCAGCATTGCGTTGGCTCAGCATGATGATCGGCGGGCGTGAGCGGTCGGGGTGGGCTTTTCTGCCTGGCGGATAGCTTTGGTGGCCATCAGGCCGTCCACAACCGGCATCTCGTTCAATGTAGCGCGCGCAACGTCCTTGTTCATGCTCGTCAAACATTGCGTCTCTTACTCAGGAGTTGGCCGCAAGCGCGTGACGGAGGGGTAGGATCTTCCCCGGCTGGAGACCACGCCTGCGCACTGGGCTCCGGTTTCATTTGAAACCCGCGCGATCCTGGCCATTGTTTCCGGATCGGTGGGAGATTCTGCGCATGGCTAAGATGTACGTGGCGGCAACGGCGGCTGTGGTGCTGTTGTTCGGCCTATCAGCAGCCGCCCCCATGGCCTGGGCCGACGATGTTCCTGCTAAGGCCGGCGCCAAGGCCTCCGACGACAAGGACAAGATCGATCTGCCGCCGTTCCCCGAGACGGCCAGCGTCAAGCAGGTGACGCATGTCGCAGGCAAGACTTTGAATTACACCGCCACGGTTGGCGCGCTGCCGGTGCGCGACGAGAAGGGCAAGAAAATCGCAGAGGTGGTGGTCACCTCCTATGTCCTAGATGGGCCGCGCGATCCGAACAGGCCGGTGACCTTCGCATTCAATGGCGGCCCGGGTGCAGCGTCCGTGTACCTGAACCTTGGCGCGATCGGCCCAAAACGCGTGCAATTCGGCGCCCAGGGCGACGGTCCGTCAGATCCCGCGGTGCTGGTGGACAATCCCGGAACCTGGATGGACTTCACCGACATGGTGTTTATCGACCCGGTCGGCACTGGCTTTTCCCGGTCCCTGGTCGACAAGGACGAGACCAAGAAGCGGTTCTATTCGATCAAGCCGGACATCGAGTACCTGTCTCGGATCGTCTACGACTGGCTGCTCAAGTACGGCCGCATGGCTTCGCCGAAGTACGTCACCGGCGAAAGTTACGGCGGCTTTCGGGCGCCCAAGATCACGTACTTCCTGCAGACGCAGCTGGGAGTGGGCGTAAACGGCGTCGTGATGGTCTCGCCCTATCTCGAGCCAATCATGGACCAGGCGCCTGACTTCTCGCCGATGAATTGGGTCACTACGCTGCCCTCGATGACCGCAGCGAACTATGAACGCCAGGGAAAGACGCTCTCGCCAGCGCTGATGAAGGAAGTCGAGGACTATACCCGAGGTGAATTCACCACGGACCTCCTGAAAGGACGCCGCGACCCGGCCGCTGTCGGCCGCTTGGTCGACAAGGTGACCACCTATACTGGCCTCAACCACGAATTCGTGGCCCGCTCCGGCGGACGCATCGAGATCGGAGCTTTTCTGCGCGAGCTCTATCGAGACACCGGCAAGATTGCGAGCGTCTACGACTCCAACGTGACGCAGGAAGATCCTTTCCCCTGGTCGCCGCACGACCGGCGAAACGACCCGATCCTGGACGCGATCATCGCGCCGACCACCAGCGCTATGGTCGACTTCGACACCCGCGTCGTGGGCTGGAAGGTCGAGGGCCGGTTCAATGCATTGAGCTACGACGTGGGTGGCAATTGGGAGAAGGGGATCGAACTCACCGACGCGAGTTCCGATCTGCGCCAGGCCATTGCCGCCGACCCGAAGATGAAGGTGCTGATCGCCCACGGCTACGACGACCTATCATGTCCGTACTTCGTCTCGCGGCTGGTGATCGACCAGATCCCGATCTCCGGCGACCCGGGAAGGGTGAAACTTTCGATCTATCCCGGTGGCCACATGTTCTACAGCCGGTCCGCCAGCCAGGCGGCGTTTCGTAACGACGTAATGCAGGTCTTCGGGGCGCACTAACCTAGCGTCCGAGGCTAGGTTATGCTTGTTCACCTATGACTCTGCGCGGGCGGAAGATCCGTGCGAGAGCTTAGGAGGAACGACGATGTCACAGACCCTGCTGCCGCCAGGCTGGCCAGCCATGTCCATCCAGCAGGCCCATGAGATCCTGTCGGGCCCTGGCATGCCGACTGAGGTCGCTGAAATCGAGATCCGTGGCATCAAAACCAAGGTTTGGAAGAACCTGCCGCCATCGTTGCGCTCGGTCGTCGAGGCCTCCCGCGCACATAGCGAGCGGATCTTCCTCGTGTACGAGGACGAGCGCGTCAGCTTCGAGGGCTTTCACCGCGCAGTCGCGACCTTAGCGGCTGAGCTGGCCGCTCAAGGCGTGGGCAAGGGCGATCGCGTCGCGGTGATTATGCGTAATATTCCGGAGTGGGTTGTGGCGTTCTATGCTGCAGCTGTCCTCGGCGCTGTGGTGACTCCGCTGAATGCTTGGTGGACTGGACATGAGCTCGAATACGGCCTGACCGATTCTGGGACCAAGGTCGCGCTAATGGACCGCGAGCGCTTCGAGCGCATGACAGAGCACTTGCCCAACTGCCCGGACCTCGTGCGGGTCTACGTAACCCGCGAACGGGACGAGATCGCTCACCCTCTCGTCACCAAACTGGAAGAGGTCATCGGGGCGCCCAACGATTGGAAAGATCTGCCGGATCGGCCGCTCCCGAGCGTCGAGATTGCCCCGGACGACGATGCGACGATCTTTTACACCTCCGGAACTACGGGAAAGCCAAAAGGCGCGCTGGGTACCCAGCGTGGGGTAAACTCAAACATCATGGCCGCCGTTTGTGGCGGCGCTCGCTCGTTCCTGCGGCGCGGCGAGACGCCGCCGGCTCCGGATCCGAACGGGCCGCAACGATCATCACTGATCTCGGTGCCTTTCTTCCACGTTACCGGCTGTTTCGCGGTGCTGAACCCAAGCCTTTTCGGCGGGGCGAAGCTGGTGATGATGCGCAAATGGGACGCGATCCGGGCCTTCGAGCTGATCGAACGCGAGAAGATTCAGTCGGCCGGCGGCGTGCCGACCATCGCCTGGCAACTGCTTGAGCATCCGGCGCGGGTCAACTACGACCTGTCCTCGCTGGAGGCCCTGGCCTATGGCGGCGCGCCGTCCGCCAAGGAACTTGTCGAGAAAATCCGTGAAGTCTTCCCGAAATCCATGCCGGGCCAGGGCTGGGGCATGACAGAAACCTGCGCCACGGTGACCAGCAACGGCGCAGAGGACTATTTCAACCGTCCGGAAAGCTGCGGCGTGGCGGTGCCAGTATCC
>JAYUBY010000333.1:0-1665 GCA_043740635.1 Alphaproteobacteria bacterium | reverse complement strand
CGGCGACGCCCTGTCTGGCAACTGGATCGGCGCGGCCCAGGTCGGGCTTAGCGCGATCGACAGCGCGGCCAACGCCGTCGCGCGCCACGAGAGCGCGATCATGACGGCGCAGGCCAAACTCTCGGCCAACAATGCTCGCACGGCAGACGCCATGATGGGCCACTGGCGCAACTACGGCTCCGGGCTCACCGCGCTGTTCTCGGACCAGGGCGCTGCTGGCCTTGCCACCACCGCCCCCGGCGACACTGGCGACATGGCCAGCGGCGGGGGCAAGAAGGGCAAGAAGGGCAAGCCCGACACCTCACTGCTGGACGCCGCCGGCGATATGGAGGACCGCGACGC
Organism: Alphaproteobacteria bacterium; assembly: GCA_043740635.1. Classification (GTDB taxonomy): domain Bacteria; phylum Pseudomonadota; class Alphaproteobacteria; order Caulobacterales; family Caulobacteraceae; genus Phenylobacterium. The sequence goes on along the minus strand of JAYUBY010000333.1, from coordinate 1,323 downwards.
CCAGCTGACCAAGGACATGGCCAAGCTGAAGAAAGAGGCCCTTGACCGATTGGTCACCGATCAGCGCGAGGCGTCGCACCAGGCGATCACCGCGATCGAGGACGAGGCGAAGGCGAAGAAGACAGCACTGGCCGAACAGATCAAGGACGTCCAGCAGGCCGAACGCCAGGGCCTGATCAGCCACGCCGACGCGGCGGCCAAGATCGCCGGATTGGAGAACGAAACCCGCATCGTCAGCGTCAACGCGGCGCGGCAGGCCCTCGAAGCCCGTCTCGCGGCCGACCGGGCGATCATGGCCAGCGCCGACCACGCCTCAGCCGAGTACAAGGCGGCGAAAAGGGACGAGGTCGAGGCGGCCATCGCGGCTGACAAGGCCGAGGCCGCCGCTGCTGATACCTACAATCGCCAGATGGCTGACAGCGCGCGGCAGGCGGCTCAGCAGGCCTATCAGGCCTGGAGCGCCGTTGTGAACCCTCTGGTATCCAGCTTCACCAGCGGGCTTCTGGCTATGGCGCAGGGAACCAAGTCTTTCGCCCAGGTCATGCGCGGGCTTGGGCAGCAGATCCTCAACGACTTCCTGACCAACGTCGTGAACAAGAAGGTCGAGGCGTGGCTGTGGGGCGAGGCGGCCCAAACCAGCATCAGCCAGGGCCAATCGGTAATCCGCAAGGCCGTTCAGCTCATCGAGGCCATCTTCGGCATCACCACGGCCAAGACTGCGGCCATGGCCTCGGTCACCGCCAACGCCGCTGCTGCTGGCGCGGCGGGTGTGGCATCAGCGGCGGCTATCCCGTTGGTCGGCTGGGCGATGGCGCCGGGTGCCGGCGCGGCTGACTTCGCCGCTGCCATGGCGTTCGGAGGGTCGATCGCATCTGCTGCCGGTGGATTCGATATTCCATCTGGCGTCAACCCCATCACCCAGCTGCACCAGCGCGAAATGGTTTTGCCCGCCAGTTACGCCGATCCGCTGCGCGCCATGCTGAACAACTACTCGAACGACAACGTCGGTGGCGGCGCTGGCGGCGGGGAAACCCACAACCACTATCACACCTGGGAAATTCACGCCCTCGACGGCGTCAGCCTGAAACGGGTGCTGGAGAACAACCATTCGGCCCACGAGGCCGCCATGGAGGGCCTGGTGAGACGGCGGAACGGGCGAGGCTTCGGGGGCTAGTGGGATGCCGATTGCATATCGCAGTTGGTCCCGGTGATCCGGGTGGAGCAGTCGACGCCTGACGACGTGACTGTGGACGACTTGAGACGCCCGTCGGCGTCAAAGGTGAAGACGGTGAATGTGGACTGGCCGGTCGCTCCGCCCGCAAA
>JAYUBY010000332.1:0-7973 GCA_043740635.1 Alphaproteobacteria bacterium | reverse complement strand
CTTGTCAGCAGCGCGATATCGTCGAGCTTATTTGGATCGTCCGTAGCGCCGGCAATCGTGCAGGGGGTCGTCCAGGACACCAACGGCCCCAACCTGTTCATGCAGGACTATTCGAGCAAGGTGATCCGTTCGATGAATGCGGCGGCGACGCTAAACGCCTCCTTCGGCCAGCCGCCAGTGACCACCGTCGCGGCCCCGCCGCCATTCACCAATCCACTGACCGGCCAGATTGAGACCAACTCGCTGGCGGTACAGTTGCAAACCGTGGCCAAGATGATCGCCGCCAATGCGAACCTGGGGCTGCTGCGTCAGGTTTTCCTGGTGAGTCTCGGCGGCTGGGACACACACAAGACCCAAAACGCGATCCAGCCAAACCTGCTGGCCAAGGTCGCCCATGCCCTTACCTATTTCGACGCCGCTTTATCCAACATCAGCGGCGTGGATATGCGCTCCAACGTAACCGCCTTCACAGCCTCCGACTTCTCGCGAACTTTTACGACCAATGGCAGCGGAACGGATCATGCCTGGGGAAGCCACCATTTCGTCTGGGGCGGCGCAGTCAACGGTGGCAACATCTACGGACAGTTTCCGACCGTTGGCGTTGATCTTGGAACCTTCAAGAACCCCAATATGGCCGGGCAAGCGCTCGTGCCCTCGACCTCTGTGGACCAATATGGCGCAACATTGGGGCGTTGGCTCGGCGTCTCGGACGCGAGCATGGACGTGATCTTCCCCAATTTGAAGAAATACGCTCAGCGCTATCTGAGCTTCATTTAGTTATGCGCTTCAGGAGCCATTCCATGAGCCCGCGCGATCATGATAACTCTTAGTAAGGGGCCGGAGGTGATCGAATGACTATTCTCACGGCAGGCTCAAGTGTGCCGTTTGACATGAGTCAATTGAACATATCTGCTATTTTTACAACACAAGTATATTCCGGTACCCCAACAACACTTACATTAAGTTACAATAACGGCTGGCAAGATCTACTCAGTGGAAATTTTACCTACGATTCGTCAGGAAAACTAGCGTCAGGCACTTTGACGGGCTTTTCCGAGTCGTATCAGGGCACGTTCATATTCAATATCACCAATCTCTCGTTGAACGTCTCAACGGTTCTGTCCTGGTATGCGAATGGGGCAACCACTTCGGCGCTTGCCGCCATCTTCACTGGCAATGACACGATTGTCGGCGGGACCCAAAGCGACAAGCTGATCGGTTTTGGACCGAACACGACTTTCACTGGCGGTGGCGGCAATGACTATATTCAGGGCGGGGGCGGTATAAACACGGCCACCTACTCATCGACAGCCGCCAACTACAGGTTGGTTCAAAGCAGCACCGGCTGGAATGTGACGGACGCCCGGCCAAATAGTCCCGATGGGACTGAGACGCTCGTCAATATCCAGAATCTTAAGTTCTCAGATCTGACCGTCAATCTGGGGCTTTCGGACGCGCCAACTGTCGCGATGGCTATAGACGTCTTGCGCAGCGGCGCCGTCAGCCAAGGCCTTGGCGTCGACGTTGCAAACAATGTCTTGAACGCCACGCAGGCCCTCGCCCAGATCATCTCCCTAGCGGGCAATACCTCGTCGGTCGCGACCCTTGCTTATGAGTTCTTCACGGGCAGCGCGCCGTCGGCGGCGGGGATGGACTACCTCGTCTCGCCGACCGGGCCCAACCCCAACAACCTAAATTCATCCTATTACCAGTCCTTCAGCCTGGAGAACCGCTACATCAACTTTGCGGTCAATCTGGGTAAGGTGGGCGCAGGCAACGCCAGCTTTACGGCAAACTACGGCGCATTGAGCCTGTTTGACGCGACCCGGCAGGCTTACCTGACCATCTTCGGGTCATCCCCGTCGGACACCAAGCTGCACGCTCTGTTGGACCCAACCACGGTTCTCAACGGTCAAACCTACTCGCGCGCCGACTACTTCGCCTATTACGGCCAGGACGGGTCCAATGGTATTGGAACCAAGGCGGCCATGGTGGGCTGGTTGCTTTCAGAGGCGGTCAAGGCCGATGTCGGGACTTATGCGCTTTCCAACGACGCGTTTTTGACCGATTTGGCCCTCCACAACGCCCCCTTCGGCGTTGATCTCGTCGGCCACTACGCCCAGCCTAGCTTCATCTACATATCGAGCTGAGAGCCGACCCTGGAGCGCCTGGTCAGAGCCCCCATCGCGCATTTCATGGACGTTCCTCGGCGGCGGCGAGCTGCAAGGTTTCCAGACTTCTGGCTAAGCCACTGGGCGGCCTGCTCTTCGTTGACTGTGGGGCGGCGGGAAGATTCGTCATCTCGCCTCTCCCCCGACTTCCGCAGCGCAACGCGCCCGCCCCGCGGCGTCAGGCCACAGCAACGTTAATCTCAATGCAAGGTGCAAGGGGCAAGTATCTGATTTACCGAAAGAACTTATGGGTTTCTTATGTCGGACGCGCTTCAGCGATACGAGAGCCCAGAGCGCCTGAGACTGGCGCAGGCCGACGACGCTTTGAACCGGGACGCCACCTGGGAAGTGTTGTCGCAGAAGATCAATGATTTGATCGTCCTGACCGACTCGGCCGGAACAATCTTCTACGCCTCGCCGGCCTGCAAGCATCTCGGTTACGTCGCGCATGAGCTGATCGGCCGAACCGCAGCAGACTTCGTGCATCCCGACGATCTGGCGCACTTCGAGGCTAACGCGGCAGTGCTGTTCGGCGTCTCGCCAGCGGACGGCTCTGCGGACCAGGAGCATCGTTTCCGGCGTAAAGACGGGACCTGGGTCTGGCTGGAGGGTAACCCCAGTCTGATCCACGGCCCGGACGGTCAGCCGATGGGGCTGGTCAACGTCTTCCGCGACGTTACCGAAAAGCACGCGATCCTTGCCGCCCTGGCCGATCAGTCGCGCAAGGCGGGGACGGCAGAGGAGATCGCGGGTGTCGGATATTGGCGGCTCGACGCCGCGACGCAGGAGATTACCTGGTCGGATCAGATGTTTCGCATCTTTGGCCTGGAGCCCGGGCGCGAGCCGGAGCTCGCGGCGGCCATGGCCATGACTCATCCCGACGACCTCGCCGAGTCGGCCGCGCGGCTTGAGACCTCGCTGAGAACCGGCGTCGGCTGGCCCGACGCCATGACCCGCATCGTGAACGCTGACGGCGAAATCCGCTACATCAACGGCCGGGCCGTCTGCGAGAAGGATCGCGCCGGTCAGGTGACTGCGGTATTCGGCACTTCGGTGGATGTGACGGAGCAAACCCTCGCCCAGCAAAAGGTCGCGGCCAGCGAGCGGCGCTACCGTCTGCTGACTGAGCATGCCACGGACATTATCTCACAGACTGCCAGCGATGGCCGGATGATCTATGTGTCGCCGTCGGTAGAACGGGTGACCGGGTACAGCGTCGCCGAGGTCCTGCCCCGGCACATGCGGGAGTTCGTCCATCCGCAAGATCAGAAAGCCTTTCTGGCCTTTTACGGCGACCTTGTCAGCGGACGTACCGAAGGCGGTCATCCGATCCGCTACCGCGTGAAACACAAGGACGGCTGGTGGATATGGCTGGAGAGCAACCCGAGGCTGGTCAAGGCGACGATCCCGGGAGAGCCGGACGACATCATCGATGTGACCCGTAACGTTACTGAGCAACAAGCGCTCAAAACGAAACTGCATGAGGCGCTAGCCGCCGCCGAACAGGCGACGGAGGTCAAGTCCGAGTTCCTCGCAAACATGAGCCATGAAATTCGAACGCCGCTCACTGCAGTGTTGGGCTACGCGAGCCTGCTCGCGGATCGCCACGACCTCGACGCCACTGCGCAAGGGCAGGTCGAACGCATCGCTGCGGCCGGACGGGGGCTCCTGGCGATCGTCAACGATGTGCTGGACTTCTCTAAGCTCGAGGCCGGCCAAACGACGATCACGCCCAGGCCAACTGAAGCCGTGCCTCTGGCGCGCGAAGTGCTGGAGATGTTCGTCTTCCAGGCACGGTCCAAGGCTTTGACGATGCGGTTCGAAGCAGCCACGGACATCCCCGAATTTGTAAAGCTCGATCCTGATCGACTGCGGCAGATACTGGTCAATCTGGTCGGTAACGGGATGAAGTTCACCGAGGCTGGCTCGGTCAGCGTGCGGCTCGCCTACGAGACCGCGACAGAGCGGCTTACAATCGAGGTTGCTGACACTGGGCCTGGGATATCAGCGCAGGCGCGCGACAAGCTCTTCCAGCGCTTCTCGCAGATCGACGGGACGTCGACGCGGTCCAAGGGTGGAACCGGCTTGGGCTTGGCCATTTGCCAGGGGCTGGCGCAGGCGATGGGCGGGTCGATCTCATTGACGAGCCGTGTCGGTCGCGGCTCCACCTTCCGGTTGGAATTGCCCGCGCCGGTGGTGACAGCGCCGGCGGCCAGCGCCACTTCGTCCGAGGGCTTCGAACAGCTGAACGGTCTGCGTCTGCTGGTGGTCGACGACAACGCCGCAAACCGAGACCTGGTACGAGCGATGTTGGAACCGGTCGGGATCAGCGTCAGCGAGGCGGCCGATGGGCGCGACGGTGTGGAGGTTGCGGGATACCTGCCGGTTGACCTTATCCTGATGGATATTCGCATGCCGGGACTGGATGGGCGCGGAGCGGCTGCGGCCATCCGCAACGGCGAGGGGCCCAACCGCGACGTGCCAATCTTGGCATTCTCCGCAGAAGACGGGGAGGTGTCGACGATGAACTCTAGTGCATTGTTCATCGGCAAGGTCTCAAAGCCCCTCGAAGTCGCCGAACTTCTGGGCGCGCTATGCCGGGCCATGACCGACGACGCGTTCTCGGTTTTGGAGGAGCTCAATCGTGCCAGCTTATGACACCGGCCAACCCCGCGTCCTTATCGTGGACGACGACCGGGCGATTCTGGAACTCGTCCACACGCGGCTCACTCTCGCCGGATACGACGTGTTCAGTGCGCGAAACGGCCACGAAGCTTTGACGCGTTTGAGCAATCTTCGGCCCGCCGTCATGGTGCTGGACCTCAGCATGCCGTCTTTGGATGGCTTCGGCGTTCTACAGAAGATGGGCAAAGAATGGACCGCCCGCACCCCGACTCTTGTGCTGACGGCACGGCATGGAACAGCCGACGTCCAGCGAGCAATCCAGCTCGGCGCTCGGGACTATCTAGCTAAACCCTTTAAGGATGACGAGCTGCTCATGCGGGTGAAACGGCTGTTCCGACGACCGCCCGAAAGGCAGAGCCTGGAAGAGACCGTTACAGCCATCGAGCAGATGCTCGACTAGGCGAGTTTTGCCCGCCCGAGCCATCTTCCATCCGCCGTTCGAACACCTTCGGGCGGCAGAAGCTGTGGAAACCGGCTTCAGCCTGACACTCGCTTGCCGAGCGCCCGTTGCGCCTGACAGCCAAATTGGCGCACTCATAGGCCATGAGCTCCCGCCCGGCCGATACTCGCCGTCTCGTCCTCAGCATTGTGGCGCCTTGCTTCAATGAGGCGCAGGGCCTGCCCTTGTTCGTCGAGAGGACGATGGCCGCTGCGAAGGCCGCGGCAGGCGAGGCCTATGAACTCATTCTGGTCAACGACGGGTCGCGCGACGCGACCTGGGATGTGATCCGCGGGCTCGCCAAGGGCCATGCCCGTGTGGTCGGGGTGAATCTGACCCGCAATCATGGCCATCAGCTCTCTGTCACCGCAGGGCTCAGCCTTTCGCGGGGCGAACGCGTCATGATCATCGACGCCGACTTGCAAGATCCGCCCGAACTCCTGTCGCAGATGATGGCCCGGATGGATGAGGGCTATGACGTTGTCTATGGCCGACGCCGTACGCGGGCCGACGAAAGCCGCATCAAGCTGGCGACGGCGGCCGTCTTCTATCGCCTGCTCGGGCGGCTCTCGGAGGTGGAAATCCCCGTCGACACGGGCGACTTCCGGCTGATGTCCCGACGAATCGTCGACCGGCTTAACGCCATGCCGGAGCACGACCGTTATCTTAGGGGCATGGTAGCCTGGCTCGGCGGCGCCCAGGCCGAACTGCTCTATGACCGCGATCCGCGATATGCCGGCGAGACGGGCTACACGCTTCGGAAGATGCTCCGGCTGGCGGTCAATGGTGTGACCAGCTTCTCCACTGCGCCTCTGAAGGCTGCGGTCGTCTTCGCGGTAATCGGCATCCTGATCGCGGTGGGAATTTTGATCTACGCCTTGGGCGGCTTTCTGACGGGCAAGGTCGAGCCGGGCTGGACGAGCCTGGCGCTGATCATGGTTTTCTTTGGAATCTCCCAGTTGGGATGCCTGGCGATTATCGGCGCCTACGTCGGGAGAGCCTATATGCAGCTGAAAGGCCGTCCGCTATTCCTTATCGACGACATTGCGACGCAGGCGCCGCGTCCTTCGCCAACCGATCGGGGGCCTTGATGGACAAGGCCGAATTTGACAAGTTTGCGGAGGAATATCTCGCCGCCCATTCCGAAAACCTGCGGATTAGCGGCGAGGACCCTGAGTATTTCGCTCGTGCCAAGGCCGAGGCCTTGCGGCGGCGTTGGAACCAGCTAGGCCTGACCGAACCCGAGGCAATTCTCGATTTTGGGGCCGGCATCGGCAACGCTTGGCCACATTTGGCGGCGGCATTTCCCGGCGCGGCGCTCACCGGCCTCGATGTCTCGGAAAAAAGCCTCGCGATTGCCGAGCAGCGGTTCCCGAAGGTCGCCAAGGCGGTCCGCTACGATGGCAATCGCGTTCCTTTCGCGAACGCGAGCTTCGACCTGATCTTTTCTGCCTGCGTCTTTCATCACATCCCAGCCGATCGGCACATCGACCTGTTCGCGCAGCTGAAAGATCTGCTGCGGCCGGGCGGGCGCATCGTAATCTTCGAGCACAACCCGCTCAATCCGGTGACGCGCCATATCGTCGACACCTGCGAATTCGATGAAAATGCCGTCCTGATCACAGCGGCGGAGATGAAGCGCCGCCAGGCCAAGGCAGGGCTCAAAGGCGTGGAGACGGCCTATACTGGCTTCTTCCCCCATGCGTTGGCGGCGCTTCGTCCGCTGGAGCGGTGGATGACTGCGCTACCGATCGGCGCGCAATATTACACCCTGGCCCATGGCTGACGCGAAGGCGCTGATCGCGCTCGTCGCGCGGTTCGGCCTGGCTGGGCTCGCCAGCACCGTGACCGGCTTCGCGGTCATCGCAGCCCTCGACGCGGGCTTCCATGTCGCCCCGCCCTTGGCCAATCTGGCGGGCTATCTGGTAGGGGTGCCCCTGGGCTTTGCGCTGAACCGGAGCTTTGTGTTCCGTCATGAAGGCGCGGCGAGCGGGACGGTGGGTAAATACCTGGTGGCGGTAGCTGGGGCGTTTTGCCTGAACCAGCTGATCCTGCGGCTTGCCGGCGGATTTCTAGGGGCGGGGGCGGTCCCGCATCTTGCCGCCCAGCTCGCAGGCATGGGGACCTATACCCTGACGACCTTCCTTGCGGCCCGCTACTGGGTGTTCCGCGAAGCTGATGCATAGCCTCTGCGGACCTCGTAACCGCGGAACGGAGCGCGGTTGAGACCCCAGTCAGGCCTGTTCAGCATCGCGTCCTTGTCGCTCAGGTTGAGGACAATGCGATATAGACCTTCGGCCGTCGGAATCTCGACCGCCTCAAAGGGGTAGGGGAGCTGGAGCCGGCCTGGCGCGGCCCCAGGATTGGCGGATCGAAAGACTGTCGACTTACGTCGCCCGCCAGCGGACGGGTTGATCAACACCTTTTCGATGGATGTCACGTCCTTGTCGAAGGTCGTTATGGCTTGCGCCAGCACCTGCGGCGTTGCGTCGAACGACCAGGGATCGAAATGGACCGGGAAGTAAATGACGCCGGTCGCGCCATGAATGACCGAGCTCCATGCCATCACGTTGAACTGGGCCGCGGTTGGCAGTCCGCTGTTGTTGTTGAAGGCCGAGGTTCCGATGAAGGTCATCACCGGCTTGCCGCCCGACCAGGCGATCTGGCGATCCAAGACG
>JAYUBY010000331.1:0-1810 GCA_043740635.1 Alphaproteobacteria bacterium | reverse complement strand
TGAAATTGGCGGACTCTCCACCCGCCATGCGGCTTTCTCGCCCGAGACGCTTCGCTTGTCAGCCCCTTCTTGTCCGGCGCTAAAATCCGGCTGCCTTTTGGCCCCTGTCGATCGACCTCAATCTAGCGCTGGCGGGCACCACGTTGCTTGTGGTTTGATGGGGGATATTGAGCGGACGCTCGGTAAAAAGAGCGGCGCTTTGGCGGGAAACGCCGGGGGAGGAGGGATCATGCAGAAGTTGCTTGTCTTGCAGTCGCTGTGGGCGATGGAGCGGCGGGAGACCGATGGGATCGAGTGGTCGCTGGACGAGAGCGTCGGCATGATCATCGACGCCGGCTATGACGGATTTTCGCTGAGCCTCACGGACGCGGCGCGGGCCCGGCGCATCGGCGAAATCGCCCGGGCCCAGGGCAAGGCGATCGAAGGACAATGGTTTCCGCAGACCGTGGATGACCTCAAGGCCGGGCTGGAGATCAGCGCCGAGATCGGCGTCCACCACCTCGACATCCAGCCCGACGTCCGCCTGCGACGCCTCGAGGACTGCCTGCCGCTGCTCGAGGGCTGGCAGCGCCTCAGCGAACAGGTTGATTTTCCGGTCTATATCGAGACGCATCGCGACCGCATGACCACCGACCTGTTCTTCGTCCTCGACCTGCTCGACCGCATGCCGGAGCTGAAGCTGTTGGCGGATCTGTCGCATTTCCTCGTGGGACGCGAGTTCGCCTGGCCGGTATCGGACGAAAATCACGCCCTCATCCATCGCGTCCTCGACAGCTCCTGGGCCCTCCATGGCCGGGTGGCGAGCCGCGAGCAGGTGCAGATCGAGATCGCTTTCCCGCACCACAAGATGTGGCTCGATTTGTTCCTCGACTGGTGGGAATACGGTTTCCGCAGCTGGCGGAAGCGCGCCGGCGCCAACGATACGCTGTCGTTCACCTGCGAGCTTGGTCCCAAGCCTTACGCCATCACCGGCCGCGACGGGAACGACACGACCGATCGCTGGGCAGAAGCGCTGATCCTGCAGCGCCTGGTGCTTGAGCGCTGGGCTCGGGTTGCGGGCGCCGCCTGAGCCACTGGCAGGACCTCAAGGTATCGACGCGTCCCGAGCGCGAGGCCTGGGGCCGCGCCGATTTTTGATCTGAGTCTATGCAGCGGGCCGGCCGCGGCATTAGCGTGACCGCCGATTTCACATTGGCAGGCGCGAGGCTGAAATGCGTACCGACGGAACCGAAATAGCCCGACTCTCGATCGACTATCCAGAAAAACTCGACCGACTTACGACTTTTCTTCGCGTGATCTGGGCGATCCCCATCGCCATTGTCTACGCCCTCGTCAACGGCGCGAGCACCAGTCAATATGTCGATCAGGCGGGCAAGGTCGTCTCGACCTCCAGCGGCGGCGTGACGGCGGGCCTGTTCGTGGCGACGGCGCTGATGATCGTCTTCCGGCAGCGCTATCCGCGCTGGTGGTTCGATTTTGCCGTCGAACTGGCGCGCTTCGGCGGCCGCGTCGGTGCCTATTTCATGCTGCTGACCGACCAATATCCCTCGACCGTCGATCCGCAGTCGGTCCACCTCGACGTGGAATATCCCGACGTCGAACGCGACCTCAATCGCTATCTGCCGCTGGTGAAATGGCTGCTCGCCATCCCGCACTACATTGTTCTGGCGGTGTTGGGCCTGGTCGCCGTGCTGGCCACGATCGTGGCCTGGTTCGCCATCCTGCTGACCGGGGTCTATCCGCGAGGCATCTTCGACTTCGTGGTCGGCGTCGGCCGCTGGGGCGTGCGCGTCTGGGCCTATGCCTTCCT
>JAYUBY010000330.1:0-22288 GCA_043740635.1 Alphaproteobacteria bacterium | reverse complement strand
CGACGACGCTCTCGCCGACCGCATCGCGGGCCATGAAAGGCGCGATCGCCACAGCGACGTCGTCGCGCGGATCGATCGTCAGGATTGAAGCCATCTTGCCAGGGTAACCGGTGTCATGCATTCGGCATATACCCCGTGCCGTGGCGGGCGCTAAGAAGCGCGTTCAATAATCGGGACTGGGCTTGGATGTCGAAGCGGGAGGCTCTAGGGAGCGACGATCATGGAGCGGGCAATGGCCTGCGCCGGCGCCCGACGACATCGCCCGCATGGCAGGCGTCTCGAAGAAGACCGTCAGCCGCGTCATCAATGCGAGCCCCTACGTCCAGAAGGAGACCCGCGAGCGGATCGAGGCGGTCATCGCCGAGCACGACTATGCACCCGATCCACAGGCGCGAGGCCTCGCCTTCCGACGTTCGTTCTTAATCGGCCTCGTTTACGACAACTCCAACTCGCAGTACGTTGTGAACATGCAGCGCGGCCTGCTGGACGGGATGAAGAGCTCAGGCTTTGAGCTGGTGGTGCACCCATGCGATCGCGCAAGCTCTACCTTCCTGGCGGATCTCCGCGGCTTCATCGAACGGCAGAAATTGTTCGGCGTGGTGTTGACGCCCTCGGTTTCGGAGGATGAGCGGGTGGCGGCCCTGATGGGCGACATCCGCTGCGAGTATGTGCGGGTGGCCTCCGTGTCGCTGGACGAACCGGAGCATATGATCGAGACCCGCGACCGGCTGGGCGGTGAGCCGGCGGCGCACCACCTGGCCGAGCTTGGCCACAAGCGCGTTGCCTTCATCTCGGGCCTGCCCAGCTTCCGCTCATCGCGGGAACGGCGCGAGGGTTTCGAAGTTGGGCTCGCAGCAAGAGGCCTGAAGCTTGAGGCCCGCTACAGCCAGGAGGGCGCCTATACCTTCGAGTCAGGGATCGAATGCGCCGCGCGGCTGCTGAAGCTCAAACCGCGGCCCACTGCCATCTTCGCAGAAAACGACGAAATGGCCGCGGGCGTTCTGCAGGCGGCCCGGCTGGCGGGCGTTGAGGTGCCGCAAGACCTGTCGGTGGTGGGCTTCGACGACTTCGAGATCGCCCGACGTGTCTGGCCCAGCCTGACCACCGTTCATACGCCGACCCGAGAGATCGGCCGCCTGGCGGTCGAGCGGCTGATGGGCATCGCCGATGAGGGCCGCGAGCCCAAGGACTGCCTGCCGACGTTGGTGGTGCGAGAGTCGACCGGACCGGCGCGCTAGAGCTTCACGGGCTCGATCTTCGGCGAGAGCAGGTGCACCGCCAAGAGGGCCAACAAATAGACCGACGCAGCCACCACGAAGATCGGAATGTAGACGCCGATTTTGTCGAGCACGAAGCCCGCGTAGTTGGCCATGACCATTCCGCCGATCGCGCCTACGGCTGATCTCGGGAAGACGTCGCCTGGCAGCGTGTAGAGATTGGCCGAGAAGCCCTGGTGCGCGGCCGTAACGATGCCGATGATGCTCACCGCAAGCCACAGGTTCGACGAATGCGCAGCGAACGCGACGGGCAGGGCCAGGAGGGCGCAGATCAGCATGGTGGTCTTCCTGGGTGGGCTCGTCGACAGGCCTTGCCAGCCGATCATGACACCGGTTACCTGCCCCCAGCCAAAAAGTGTGCGAACCATGTCCCGACCGCTTCGCCTCCATGACGATCGGCTGTTCCCGGCTGACCCGGCCGTGCGCGATATTGCACGCCGGCTCTATGCCCAGGTTGCAACCTTGCCGATTATCAGTCCGCACGGCCACACCGACCCTGCGTGGTTCGCGACCGATGCGCCGTTCTCCGACGCCACAAGCCTGTTGCTTGCGCCGGACCACTATCTTTACCGGCTGCTCTATAGCCAGGGCGTGCCGATCGAGGCGCTCGGCGTACCGAACCGCAAGGGTGCTAGTCCTGCCGATCCTCGCGGGGCCTGGCGTCTCTTCTCCAGTCAAATGCACCTGTTTCGGGGGACGCCCTCGGCGATCTGGCTCAATCACGTTTTCGCCGAGGTCTTCGGATTCGACGTGGCGCTCGATGTATCCACCGCCGACTTCTATTTTGACCGGATCGACGAATTGCTCGCGACGGCGGCCTTTCGGCCACGGGCGCTGTTCGACCGCTTCAACATCGAACTCCTCGCGACAACGGAATCGCCCACTGACGAGCTTGTCCATCACAAAGCCATCCGGGAGAGCGGTTGGGGCGGGCGGGTTGTGACAGCCTATCGCCCCGATCCGGTGATCGATCCGGACCATGAAGATTTTTGGGTCTCGCTGGAGAAATTCGGCCAGCTCAGCGGTCAAGATATCTCCTTCTGGGCTGGCTACCTGGAAGCGCACCGAATCCGCCGGCGGGCCTTTATCGCGGCCGGTGCGACCTCGACCGATCACGGCCACCCGACCGCAAGCACTGCAGACCTCGCGCCCGCCGACGCCGAAGCGCTCTATCACCGCATCCTCGACGGCGTACGCTCCAAGGAAGACGCTGAGCTATTCCGCGCCCAGATGCTGACCGAGATGGCTCGCATGAGCCTCGACGACGGCCTGGTGATGCAGATCCACCCGGGCTCGCACCGCAACCACAATGCCAGGTTCTTCTGGAATTTCGGGCGCGATAAAGGGGCCGACATTCCGACCTCCACGGACTATGTTCGAGCGCTCAAGCCGCTCCTGGACCGGTTCGGCAACGAGCCGAACCTGACAATCATCCTCTTCACCCTGGACGAGACGACCTACAGCCGCGAACTCGCGCCACTCGCCGGCCATTATCCAGCGCTCAAGCTGGGCCCTGCCTGGTGGTTCCATGACGGCCCCGAGGGTATGCGCCGGTTCCGCGAGCAGACCACCGAGACGGCGGGCTTCTACAACACTGTAGGTTTCAACGACGACACGCGCGCCTTCCTGTCGATCCCGGCTCGGCACGACGTGGCCCGCCGCGTCGATTGCGGTTTCCTCGCCCGCCTGGTGAGTGAGCACCGAATGGCCGAGGACGAGGCTGCCGAAGTCGCCAAAGACCTCGCCTACAACCTGCCAAAGCGGGCCTACAAACTGGATGCAGTTCAGCCTCAGCCCTCGCGGGCGAGCGCCTGACGCCCTGAGGATTACGTGTTCAAGAAAACCTATCACGCCACCCATCCCGACACGATGGACGGCGCCACGAATGACCAGCTCCGCGATCGCCACCGAATTGGCGGCCTCTTCGCGCAGGGCCGGGTCAGCATATACGCTGCCTTCGCGCGACAGCCTTTATGTCCCGATCGGCTCCAAAGACGTGGTCTTCGAAGGCGAGGGGGCGCGATGCTATCTCGTCTCGACGCCCGCTCATGCGCGGTTCGAGGTAAAACAGATCGCCATCGCCGAGACCGTGCCCCTGGAGCAGGGCTCGCTGGCCCAGTCCAACCAGCGGACCATCTACCAGCTTGTGGTGCCCGCCACCTGCAAGTCGGCGCAACTGCTACTGGGGCTGACGATCCTCAACACCGGAAGTGTCTGGAACACGATGCCGCACCTCCACGACCGTCGCTCTGAGGTCTATTTCTACTTCGGCCTGAAGGAGGACGAGCGTGTCTTTCACTTCGTGGGCGAGCCTGATGCTCAGCGCCACATCGTCATGGCGAATGAGGAGGCGGTGATGTCGCCACCCTGGTCGATCCACATGGGTTCGGGCACTTCCAACTACGCCTTCATCTGGGCGATGGGCGGCGAGAACCTCGATTACACCGACATGAACGTCCTTGATATCTGCCAACTGAAATGAGCGACCCCTTCGACCTGACAGGCAAGGTGGCCCTGGTCACTGGCACTAACACTGGCCTCGGTCAGGCCATCGCCGTGGGCCTTGCCCAGGCGGGCGCCGACATCATCGCCGTGGGGCGCAGCGAACCGAACGAGACCCGCAAGATGGTCGCCGACTTGGGCCGCAATCTCACGGCTATCGCGGCCGACCTCAGTTCGATCGAACCAATTGCTCGCATCGTCGAGGATGCCGGACCCGTCGACATTCTGGTCAACAACGCCGGCATCATCCGCCGCGCCGATGCTGCCGAGTTCAGCGAAGCCGATTGGGATTCGGTGATGGACACCAACTTGAAGGTGGCCTTCTTCCTCAGCCAGGCTTTCGCCAGGACCTGGATTGACGCCGGGCGCGGCGGCAAGATCATCCAGGTCGCCTCGATGCTGTCGTTCCAGGGCGGGCTGAGGGTTCCATCCTACACCGCCTCCAAGAGCGGCCTGGCGGGGCTCACCAAGGCGCTGGCCAACGAGTGGGCCGCCAAGGGAATCAACGTCAACGCCATCGCGCCCGGCTACTTCGTCACCAACAACACCGAAGCTCTGCGGGCCGATGAGACCCGCAGCCGCCAGATCATGGAGCGGATTCCCGCCGGCCGCTGGGGTACCCCTGAAGACTTGGCGGGCGTTGCGGTGTTTCTGGCGAGCCGAGCTGCCGACTACATGCACGGATCGATTGTACCGGTGGACGGCGGCTGGCTTGCGCGCTGAGCGGAGCCACGTTTCGTAACGTCAAGAGTATTTGCGCCCGTGTCTTCAAGACTGCGGCCAATTTGCCACGAAAATTGTAGTCGTCGCCAATAGTCATTTGGGGCAGCTAGGCGACGTCGCACGTTCGCGTAGCTTTGATATGCAAATCAAGGGAGGGAACTGGCGACATGAGAAATTCGCCCCCATCAGTGCTTATGTTTGCGTACAAACGCGGACGCGAGAGCGCGCCGAACGCCGGCAATTGCTTTGTCGTCGCCGGTTCGTCGCGCCGCCGAATTCAAGTCACTGCTGGAGGGTAAAAACCCATGAACCATCGTCATTTATTCGCAGGCGTAAGCCTGCTTGCCGTGCTCGGCGCAACTGGAAGCGCCTTTGCGGCTGACACCCCGGCCGTCACCGAGGTGATCGTCACAGGCACGCGGGTGACTGGCGTTAAGGCTGAGGATAGTGCTGCCCCGGTCCAGGTGGTGGGCGGCCTGGCGCTTAAACGCGTGGGACAGCCCGACCTAATCCAAGCCCTCTCGCAGAACCTCCCGTCCTTCAACGCCGAAGGTTATGCAGCCGACACCGCCGCCCTGACCCTTTCTGCGGCGCTTCGTGGGCTCAATCCCAATGACACGCTGGTGCTGGTCAACGGCAAGCGCCGCCACCCCACCGCGAATTTGCATGTCGACCCGAGCTCTTTCCAGGGCGCGGCGACCGCCGACCTAAGCTTCATTCCTGTCGGCTCCATCGACCACGTTGAGGTGCTGACTGACGGCGCGGCTGCGCAATACGGCTCCGATGCGATCGCAGGCGTCGTGAACATAATCCTCAAGGGCGCCAACCACGGCGGGACCGCTAGCGCAACAGGCGGCCAATATTTCGAAGGCGACGGCAAGACCGGCGCCTGGTCGCTCAACAACGGTTTCGCTCTTGGCGATAAGGGCTTCATCAACGCCACAGTCGAACAGCGCTATCACGGCTTTAGCCGCCAAGGCGGCGCCGACCGCCGCGTCTTCAATCTCAACGGATCCCTAGCCGCGGGCGACAGCGCCATCAACAAAGCCGGCTTGCCTGGCGCTGCCGGCTCCCCAAACGTCAACAATATCTACGGCGACACGCAATCGAACACCTACGATGCCTTCTATAACGCTGGCTACGACCTGGGCAGCGGCGTCGAGGCCTACAGCATGGGCAGCTACGGCCATCGCAAGGCGTCCGCCTTCGAAAACTTCCGCCTGCCAAGCAAGGTGACCCGCACCGTCGGCGGGGTGACCACTGTTCCCTTCCCGAACGGCTTTGAACCCCGCGAGCAGATCGTC
This sequence comes from Alphaproteobacteria bacterium, assembly GCA_043740635.1. GTDB lineage: Bacteria > Pseudomonadota > Alphaproteobacteria > Caulobacterales > Caulobacteraceae > Phenylobacterium. The sequence goes on along the minus strand of JAYUBY010000330.1, from coordinate 16,482 downwards.
GAGGACGACTACGCGGTCACCGCCGGCATCCGCGGTAAGGTCGCCGATTGGAACTGGGACCTCTCCACGACCTACGGCCGTGACAGTGATAACGTCTCAACCATCAACTCCGCCAATGCGTCACTATTCGCCGATACCGGCCAGACGCCGCGCAACTTCTTCGACGGCACCTTCGCGTCCTCAGAGTGGACCACCACACTGGACATCGACCGCGCGTTTGACGTCGGCATGGCTTCGCCGCTGAACGTCGCCCTTGGCGCCGAGAGTCGGCAGAGCAAGTTCACCATCGGCCAGGGCGATCCACTGTCGACCTACAAAGAGGGCGGCCAGTCCTATCCGGGCTTCCAGAAATCGGACGCTGGCACGCACACCCGCAACAACTACGCAGGCTACGCCGACTTCGCGCTATCGCCCGTGCAGAATCTGAAGATCGATTTGGCCGGGCGCTACGAGCACTACAACGACTTTGGGAGCACCACGGTCGGCAAGCTGACGGGGCGCTACGACTTCACCCCGCAGTTCGCGCTGCGCGGCACAATCAGCAACGGCTTCCGCGCGCCGACCCTAGCCGAAGAATACTACTCCTCGACCAATGTCGCCCCGACGTTCGCCGTGGTGCAGCTGCCAGCCAACTCCACCGCTGCTCACCTGGTAGGCTTCCCCAACTTGAAGCCCGAGAAGTCGACCAACTACAGCGTGGGCTTCGTCGCCCATCCGGTTGACGGCTTGCAGGTCACGCTGGACGCTTACGAGATCCAGATCCGCAGCCGCATCATCGCGACCGGTACGCTGCTTGGCCTCAACAACGGGGTGGTGGTCTCCAGCGGCGTGCTGAACGCCATCGCTGCGCATGGCAACATCCTCGATCCGGGCGTCACCTACGTGGGTATCAGCGTCTTCACAAATGGGGCCAACACGAAGACAGACGGGGTCGAGCTGACTGCGAACTACACGTCGGACTTCGGCGACATGGGCCATGTGGATTGGACGGCTGGGTTTAACTACAACCAGACCAAGCTGCAAAACCAGAGCGCGCTGCCCGCGGTCGTGGCCGCACCTGCGATCGGCCAGACGACCATTTTGGGACTCAATGCGGTCGACACCCTGACCTCAGCCGTGCCGCGCGAAAAGGTGGTTCTCGGCGCCTTCTGGACGATGGGCAAGTGGAGCGCAAACCTGCGTGACACGGTGTTCGGCAAGACCTCGGAACGCTACAGCCTCGACGGAACCGGCAATGGCGGCGTGACCACGAACATTCCGGTGACAAGCATCACCGACCTCGAGGTCGCCTACGAGATTCGCGACGACCTGAAGCTGGCAATCGGCGCCAACAACCTGTTCAACCATCGGCCGCCCGGCATGCCCAACGTTTCGAATGGTTCAGGCGGTGTTCGACCGGCCGACGGCAACAATGTCTACGGCGAGCCCCTCCAGTATTCCCCGTTCGGGATCAACGGTGGCTACTACTACGGCCGGCTGACCTTCACGTTCTAAACAGCCGCGTAATCCAGGCCCGGCCCTTCATCCCCGCGCTCAGCGGGGCGGTCGGGCTGGCGCCATGGGTAGGTCACCACCCGCACTTCTGGCCCTTGTTCTGCTCCATCAACCAGCCATTGAGTGGGGCGAAGTATTCAGCGATGGCGCTGGCGTCGATGTCCTTTTCGCCGGTGAAGGCTTCCAGAGCCTCCGGCCAGGGCCGCGACTGGCCCATTTCCAACATCTTGTTGAACTTCGCGCCCACGGTCTTGTCGCCGAAGACCGAGCAGCGGTTCAGCGGTCCTTTCCAGCCAGCCTGACGGCAGGCCGCGCGATAGAACTGGTACTCATACACCCGAGCCAGGAAGTAACGCGCGTAGGGTACCGAGGTCGCCACGTGGTTCTTGGCGCCGGGGTCGAAGGCGTCGGCAGGGCGCGGGCCGGGCGGGATCATGCCCTGGTACTGCCGTACCAGAGCCCACCAAGCGTCATTGTAGTGGTCCGGTGTGATCTGACCCGAGAAGACATCCCAGCGCCACTTGTCGACCAACAGGCCGAACGGGAGGAAGGCCACCCCATCCATCGCAACCTTCAGCAGATAGGGCAGGTCCGCCTCGGACCCTGGCACGGTGTCGATTAATCCCAACTGCTTCAGATAGCCGGGCGTTAGCGCGTTTAGGCCGGCGAAGTCGCCGATTGCCTCGTGAAAGCCGTCGTTGGCGCCGTTCTCGAACAGGAACGGCTGGTCCTTGTAGGCCCGCTGGTAGAGGTTGTGGCCGAGCTCGTGATGGACGGTGAAGAAATCGTCCCCGTTCACGTGGATGCAGGCCTTGAGCCGGATGTCGTCCTTGTTGTCGATGTCCCACGCCGAGGCGTGGCACTGCACTTCGCGGTCCCGCGGCCGGGTGATCATCGAGCGCTCCCAGAACGTCTGGGGCCAGGGCGCGAAGCCCAACGAGATGTAGAAGTTCTCCGCCGTCTTGACCATTTTCGGCGCGTCGTATCCGTGGGTCTCGAGCTGCTTGGTGAGGTCGTAACCCAGGCCTGGACCGCCCGTGGGTGCGGCCAGGTCATAGATGTTGCCCCAGCCCTGGCCCCACATGTTGCCCGTAAGGTCCTGGCGTATAGGACCGGTCTTGGGCTGCACGGCGTCGCCGTATTTGGCGTTGAGGCGGGCGCGCACATAGCAATGCAGGTTTGTGTAGAAGGGTTGGACCTGGCCCCATAGCTTGTTGGTCAACGCCTCGAACTGCTCCGGCGTCATGTCGTAGCCCGCCCGCCAGAGCGCACCCGTGTCCTTATAGCCGATGCCCTTTGAGCCCTCGTTAGCGAGCGCCGTCAGGCGAGTGTAGTCGGCTTTCATCGGCGGGGAGATTTTGCGCCACTTCTCCCAAATCTCCTTCGAGCGGGCCGGATCGCGTGACTTCGCCAGCTCGTCCTCGGCGTCTTCCAGGTGGAGGGTCTTGCCGTCGAGGGCGACGGTACCGGTGGAATAGAGCGTCGCGAGCCGGGCCTCAATGTCGGCCATCTCCTGGGCCGCGCCGGGGCGTGCCGGCGAGGGCAAGACGAGGCCGTTCTTCAGCAGCAAAAGCTTGCGCCGCGTGATGCCGTCGACCTTCACATGATCGAAGTGTGCCGCCTGCTTGGCGTATTTCGTTCCCAACTCCGTCGCCTCAGCGCCCGCCTTGGCAGTCAGGAAATTGCTGTCGACGGTGTTGTAGGTCTCCGCGACCCACTCAGCCTTGTTGGCGTAGACGCTGATCCCGGCGAGGTCACTCTCCGCCTTGGCGACAAAGGCCTGGGCCTCCTTCGCGGTGGGTGGCGAAGAGGGTTTTGCAAGGGCCGGGGCGCCGCCGGCCAGCGCCAGGGCCGCGACAGACAGGAAGAGACATTTCATCGCGGCAGTCCCAGCAGATTCGATGCGGGTCGCTGCCCGCCTAGCGTCGCAATCGATCTGTGGAACCGCCCTGGGTCAAGGTTATTCGCTGTTCAGGCGCGGCTTAGCGCAGACGGTAGTCGCTGCGCCGACAGGGGATTTGCCACTTCAAAGGCGGCGGCGAGTTCCAGGCAGGCCATCTCGCGATGAACCGGAGCGACGATTTGGAATCCCATCGGCAAGCCCGTCGGTCCGAGACCGGCCGGAACAGCGAGCGCTGGGCACCCGGACATCGTGATCAGGCAAACCCCCTTCATCCACTCGTGGTAAGTCCGCATCCGTTGTCCCGCGATTTCCTGCGGCCAATGCAGGTCGGCGGGGAACGGGAAGACCTGGGCGGTGGGTGCGATGAGGTAGTCATATCGCTCGAACAGTCGGCGCACGGCTTGGCTCCAATCGGTCCGCACCACCGAAGCGGCCGTTACATCGAAGCCGGACAGGCGGCCGCCGGTCTCCACCTCCCAGATGGCTTCTGGCTTCAGTAGGGCGCGCCGAGTCGGATCGTTATAGTATTCTAAGATCGCACCGCCCTGCTGCCAGCCTCGTAGGCCGACGAAAGCCTGCCAGACCTTTTCCAACGGATAGTCCGGAACCGCGTCTTCGACGACGCAACCCAGACCTTCAAGCGCCTTCAGCGCCGCGCGGCACACATCCAGGACGCCGGGCTCGCATGGCGTGAACCCGTTGAAGTCGCCGAGCCAGGCGATGCGCTTTCCCTTGACCCGCCCCTCGATGGGTCCTCGAAACAGAGCGCCGTCTCCTTCCATCGCCAACGGCGCGCGTGGGTCATGGCCGGCCTGCACCGACAACAGCATGGCCAAGTCCGCAACATTGCGCGCCATCGGTCCTGTCACACCCATCGACGGTAGCCAGCCCTCCTTACCGTGCACCGGCACCCGACCGGCGCTGGTGCGAAAGCCGAAGACATGGTTCCAGCCAGCTGGGTTGCGCAGGCTGCCGCCATAGTCGCTGCCATCTGCCAGGGGCAGCATCCGCAGGGCCAGCGCCACGGCAGCGCCACCGCTGCTGCCACCGGCCGACTTGGTAGGATCGTAGGCGTTGAGGGTGGTCCCGTAGACCGGATTGTAGGTGTGCGAGCCGAAGCCGAACTCGGGCGTGTTGGTTTTGCCGACAAAAATGACGCCGGCTGCGCGCAACCGCTCGACCATGATGCTGTCGGTGGTGGCCACGAAATCCCGGAAGATCGGCGAGCCTTGGGTGTAGCGGATACCCTTGATCGGCTGCAGGTCCTTGCAGGCGTGCGGCAGACCGTGCAGCAAACCGACGGTCTCGCCGCGGGCGAGCTGCGCGTCGCGGTCCTGTGCCTGGGCGAGGAGCTCGCCGCGATCCTGCAGGGCGACAATCGCATTGAAGCGCGGGTTCACCCGTTCGATGTGTTCGAGATGGGCGGTCATCACCTCGACGCAGGAGACCTTCCGTTTACGGACGGAATTCGCCAGCGTGACGGCGTCCATCATGACGATGTCCGAAATGCTGCCGGCGGCGACACTGTTCTTGGCCATGGACTCCACCGCCACTCCCGATACGGCGCTCGAAGTCAGTCGGAGGACGGACCTTCGATTCAAACCATTATGGCCTGGCCGATTGTCTTCACCACCCATCAGTCCAACTCCCCGCCCACCGCGACGCTATAGTTCGTCGCTTGCTATGTGAACTGCTCGGCTGGCTCGATTGACCCTAGGCGTAGCTTGGCATCACAGTTGGCGAGCCGGCATCCGATGGAACCGCCTGGGGACAAGGGATTGAGGTTCGGGTTGCCGGCGGTGACCGAGTGGCTTGAACCCGACACAGTCACCGATACGCTGGGGGTCAGGCTGCCGAGGTTCGGACGCGCCATCACCTTGGCTGCCGCGAAGCGAACCAGGAAGTGCTGGAATGGCTCAAGCGACATGTCCAGGGACGGCAGGGAGTTGGAGTAGTCCCGGGTCGCGGTAATCGCCACCGGGGCGCCTGCCACGAGGGTAAAGCCAGATGCGCTCTGATCCGTCTTTACATAGCGAACGCCGACGTTGCCGCGGAACGGCATATTGCCCAGCTCGGTGTGCCAATCGGCCTGAACAAAGCCGCCGACGTCCTTCTTACCGACCGAATTGTTGTTACCCAGAGCTGGCGGGGACCTGAGGAACGCCCTCGCAGCCCCCCGACCCTACTTGCGGGGGGCAAGGATGTCGTCCAGCCGATCGGGCTTTGCGGCATCCCGCTCCAGGTGCGGATTGCGCAGACCTCCGTGGTAGTCGACGTGAATGACCTTGATGCGGTCGGCAGTCTTGACGATCAGTTCCATCGGCGCGGCGGTCGACTTCGACGCCTTGATCGCCTCCTCCAGAACATCGTCCGCATAGGGCAGACCATTGACTGCCAGCAGGGTCTCGCCGCTCGTCAGCCCCGCTTTAAAGGCCGGGCTATCCCAGACAACACTTCCGAGTACCCCGCCCTTACCGACGCGAACGCCGAGAGAGAAGCTGAAATCCTTAAACTTTCGCAAGGCCTCATAGGACTTGATCACGAGATTGGGCGTGTCGTTGAGATCAGTCGGTAGACCGAGCGCGCTAGCCCATCGAGCGGAGCGTACCACAGCAATGCTTTCGGCATTCCCGACACCGTCGCGGTGGCGGCTTGCAACGGGCAGACCGGCTGCGATGTGACAACCACACCGTGGACATTCAAGGTGCCGGTCAACACCCCCGGCGGTCCGATTGAGGGCTTCGAAATCAACTATCAGCAGGCCTTCATCTTCCTACCAAGCCTGCTGACCCACACCGGTGCGCTGCTCAACTGCACCCACGTGACCTCGTCGATCCAATACATCAACGGGGCGGGCGTTGTGGTCGCAACAAATGACCTCACCGGCCTGTCTCGCGAGAGCTACAATGCGACGCTCTACTACGAAGACGACCGCATCAGCACCCGCGTCTCGGCAGCTTATCGCTCCAAGCACCTGACCCGTGTTCCTGGGCAGGAAGCGGGCACCGACGTGGATGGCACGAACTCAACCTTCAAGCTCGACGCTTCGTTCCAATACACCTGGAACCAGCAACTGAAGTTCACGGTCGAGAGGATCAACCTCACTGATCAGTTCCAGGATCAATACAACGAAAGCTCAAACCGGGTGAACTTCTAACAACACACAGGCCGGGAGTTACTGTTGGGCTTCCGCCACACCTACTAACGAGAGCCTTGCGCTTCTGCCGCTTGGCAGGAGCGCGGGCGCCCGCCCTTAAGCTGCGAACCCAAACGCACGTTTGACCCATCCTCCCCGGTCTGGCGGCAGCGCGCGTCCCGCGGATCGAGTGTGGCGCCGCCCACGGCCAGGCCAAGCCCTAGGGATTGGCGTGTCGCAGTCCCGAAGCGCCCACGTCCATCGAAGCGGGTTTCTCCCACGGCGATGCTGACGGTCCCGGACTTGCCGATCGGCAGGTCAGACCGCACGAAGACGCTGCGGTAGCCGTTCGAGCCCATCGCCACATCGACCATCCCATGGACCGTGCGAGGCTCGTCGGTGGCGGTCACGCCGGCCGCCGGCTCTCTCGGTAGGGCTGCAGCAGGCGAGGTCTTGAGGTACATGTCGATCTGATCGGCGACACTAGTCGGCGTCCCGCCAATTGTCGCCGGCGCGGTCGTCAACGCCTCGGGTTCAGCCGCCGCAGCGACGCCAGCCCCCATAAGGGTCACTGCGAGTAGAAGGGCGGTAAACCGACGCGAAGACGCCATCTAGGTTCTATGCGCCCCTACCAGCGCTGGAATAAGGCGCCGCCGAAATGCGGACGCAACACTGCGGCGCAAGGTTGCGCTTCAGCGGCGTGAGGGGTTCTGTCCCGCGCTGACAGGGCCGCCAAGGCGTGGCCATCGAAGTCCATCTCTTGGGGGTACCCGCATGATACGTACAACCGTAGCCGCACTGGCTGCGCTAGGCCTGACAGCAACCGGCGCGCTCGCGCAAAACGCACCACCATCCGAACGTGCATCGGCCGAACGCCCAGCCGCGGCGCCTGCCGCGCAGCGCAACCGTTCCGACGAGCCTGGAGCCAACCCCGCGGCTGTCGTCGAGCGCCGTTCGGACCGCGCCGTTCAGGCCGGTGAGCACAAGATCACTGATGCAGACATCGCCACGGCACCGTTGATGGAACAGGCCAAATCTTCGCACCATACCGTAACGATCAACGGCCAGACGATCGGCTACACGGCGACCGCCGGCACGCTCACCCTGCGCTCCGATGACGGCAAGCCGATCGCCTCGATGTTCTACGTCGCTTACACGGCTGACGGTGGGAAGAACCGTCCAGTGACCTTCAGCTACAACGGTGGCCCGGGCTCGGCATCGCTCTTCGTCCACATGGGCCTGGCCGGTCCGATGCATGTGATGACCGACTCCCCGAACGCGACCCACGGACCTCCCTTCACGATCACCGAGAACCACGAGAGCCTGCTCGACAAGTCCGACATGGTCTTCCTGGACGCCATCGGCGCCGGCTACTCGCGTCCGCTTGGCGACACCAAGGGTACGGAGTTTTGGGGTGTTGATCAGGACATCGACGCGTTCGCTAAGGGCATCCAACGCTACATCACGGTTAACCACCGCTGGAACTCGCCGAAATTCATCTTTGGCGAGAGCTATGGAACCACACGTTCGGCGGGCCTTTCCTTGGCTTTGCAACAGCGCGGCATCCAACTCAACGGGGTCTTGCTGTTGTCCTCGGTGCTTAACTACGGCGCACACGACTCGGGCTTCGACCACAGCTTTGTCAGCTATGTTCCGAGCTTCGCCGCCACCGCGGTTTACTGGAAAAAGTCTGCTCAGCCAGCGAACCTCGAGGCTTATCTGAAGCAGGCGCGTGACTGGGCCGCCGGCCCCTACCTCACCGCGCTCACCAAGGGCGGCGCCATCTCGCCGGAGGAGTTCGACGCCACAGCCAAACAACTCTCGGCCTACATTGGAATCCCGGTCGACTTCATCAAGCGCGCTGACCTTCGGGTCGATCTCAACCACTTCCGCGCCGAGCTTTTGCGCGATCAGGGACGAATCCTTGGTCGGTATGACACGCGCTTCACCGGTATCAATACCGACAACGCTGAGGCAAACGCCGAGTACGATCCGTCGGACACTGGAATTAGCGGCGCCTATGTCGCAGCTCTCCACGATTGGCTGGAAACGGGATTGGGCTACACGACCGAGCTCAACTATTGGCCGTCAGGTCCCAACATCAACCAGTCCTGGGATTGGCGGCACCGGCCGCCGGGTGGCGGATTTGGCGGCGGTCGTCGCGAGAACGTCGCAAACACCGCAGCTGACCTCGGTATGGCGATGCGCGAAAACCCGCACCTGATGGTCTATTCGCTGAACGGCCTCTACGACATGGCCACGCCGTTTTTCGGGACCGAGTACGATATCTCGCACCTCTACCTAGATCCGACGATCAAGAACAACGTGCGCTTTGCCTATTACCCGTCTGGTCACATGGTCTACCTGAACCAGGACGCCCTGAAGAACCTGAAGAGCGACGTCGCCAAGTTCTACGATGACGCACTCGCCAAGCATTGAGTTCGGTTAAGGCCAATACCGCTTTGGCGGCGTCGGCGCCGTACTTCGCGGTCGTCGGCGGTTCGAAATGACCACCGCCTATGGCAACGACTTCAAGACCTAAAATGCAGAGCCCCGTTGCGCCCCGCGCAGCGGGGTTTCGCATATCAGGGCTTGAGCGTCGCGGCAGTGATTTGGGCGGTGCCTTTCAGGGTCAGGGCGAACGCATCCGATCCTACGGCGACTTTGTACGTTCCGCCGTCCAGCCTCCAACCGTGGGACTTCACATCCCAGTTGGCGAGCATCCGGTCCGATGCCGTCACCGTGACCGCACGGCTCTCGCCGGGCTTCAGATCGACTTTCGACCAGCCGATCAGGCGTTGCTGCGTCCGGCTGGGTCCCGCAGTCAGGTAGAGCTGGGGCGTGTCTGTCGCGGGCCGTGCGCCGGTGTTGGTCACCGTAAAGCTTGCGTTGAGCGTCTTGCCGCCAGCCACCTTCAGGCCTGAGTAGCGGAAGCTCGAATAGGTCAGGCCGAAGCCGAAGGGATAAAGCGGTTTGTCACCTGACTTGGCGAAGCCGCGATAGCCGACGTCGGAGCCTTCTGTGTAGTGGACATCGAATGGCTTGGGCGTCACGGCGCCCGCGCCAATACCCTCGACCCCGGCCTGGTCGGCGCCAGGCAGCACCGGGCGCGCCAGTTGTGCTTCGCTAGCGGGGAAGGTCACAGGAAGGCGGCCCTGAGGGTTTGCTTCGCCGAACAGTATGCGCGCGATGGACTCGCCGCCGCGTGCGCCCGGGAACCAGGCCTCAAGGATTGCCGCGGTCTTTTCGCGCCAGGGCATAAACACCGGCGCCGCTGTCTCCAGCACCACGATCGTCTTTGGATTTACGGCGGCCACGGCAGCGACCAGCGCGTCCTGCCCCTCCGGCAGCGTCATGGAGATGTCCATCCCCTCGCTGGACCACTGGGTCGCGAAAACCACCACGACATCGGACTTGGTGGCGAGCGCTGCTGCCACTGCGGGGTCGCGCCCGTCGTTGAATGTCACTTCCGCCCCTGGCGCATGGTCCTTGATCGCCGCCAACGGCGCAGACGGATAGTACATCTGACCGCCGCCCCAGGACGGAGCGCCCTTCGGCGGTGGGAATTTCACCGAACCTGTCGGGATCACCTGCGAGGAACCGCCACCCGAGATCACACCTACGTCGGCGTGGCCGCCGATCACCAGGATGTGCCTGGCGCTCGCGGTCAGCGGAAGGACGCCGCCTTCGTTGCGTAGCAGTACGATCCCTTGTTCCCCAGCACGTGCGGCGACCAGCGAATCCGCAGCCGTGTCGAGGCCGCCGGCCTGGACGGGGTGTTCGAACAAGCCAGCCGCGAACATGCTGCGCAGCACCCGATGGGTCATCTCGTGGATCCGCGCCTCAGTCACTTCGCCTGACTTCACCGCATCCTTCAGCGGCGCGTCGAAGAAGACCTTTTTGTCGAGCTGTTGCCCGCTTTCCTGGTCGAGCCCTGCCTTGACCGCCGGCACGCCATGCACAGCACCCCAGTCCGACATTACCCAGCCCGGGTACTTCCAGTCGGTCCGCAGCACCTCGGTCAGCAGCAACGAGTTCTCGCAGGCATAGGTCCCGCCGACCCGGTTGTAGGCGCACATCACCGAGCCCGGATGGCCGGTCTCGATGGCGATTTCGAAGGCCAGAAGATCGCTCTCCCGGAACGCGGCCTCGTCGATTTCCGCGCTCATCACCATCCGGCCAGTCTCCTGGTCATTGATGGCGAAGTGCTTGGTCGTGGAGACGATGTGGTTCGACTGGATCCCCTTGATCGCCGCGCCAGCGAGCGTACCGGCCAATAGCGGGTCCTCGCCCAGGTATTCAAAATTCCGTCCATTGCGCGGGTCGCGCATTAGATTGACGCCGCCAGCAAGCAGCACGTTGAAGCCCTTCTGCCGAGCTTCCTTGCCGATCATCGCTCCGCTGGCATAGGCGGCTTTGGCGTCCCATGTGGCGGCGAGCGAGAGTCCTGACGGCAACGGCGTCGCATCGTCATTGCTACGACGAGCGTTGGCGACCCCCAGGCTCGCATCGCTCTCGGTCAAATCGGGGATGCCCAGGCGCGCCAGGCCCTTCACATACCCCGCAGAAATCTGCACCCCTGGAGGCCGCTTCGGCATGAAGCCCGGGAAGTCGCCGTGCAGCAGGGCGATTTGCTCATCCAGCGTCATCTTGGCGATCACTAGGTCGGCCCGGCGGTCGGGGCTCAGCTTGACGTTCATCCAGGGCTGCGCGGACGCAGTCTTTGGCTCGGCGGCGAGCACCAAGCCCGGCAACGCCAGCAGTAAGCCCGCCAAGCACACGCTCGACTTCAGTTCACGTCCCACGGCCAAACCCTCCGCTTAGATTGTTGGCCGAAACCTAGCCCATGCCCGCGCCGCCTAACAGCATGCCGCGAGGTCAGGCTTGCGGCGCAGTGGCGAGCGGGCGCACCCTCATCCTCAATAAGGAATCGGGGAGGATATCCATGCGTAGCGTGATCCTGGCCGCCGGCCTGTTCGCCGTTCTCGGCCTTTCTGCCTGTGATTCATCCAAAACTGACACGACCGCCGCCGCAGCACCGCCTGCCGCGCCCAAGTACTTCGGCCGCTCACAGCAGATGTATGCGGGCCAGGAAATGATCGACAAGATCGACACAGCCTCCATCAAGCCGGGCAAGCCTGGGACGGTGGAGATGGAAGCCGTCGGCAGCGCCGCCGCAGCCGCCTACAAGAACACGGGCTTCCTGCCGCGCATCAATCCGGCGACCCCTAAGGATGGGATCTATGAATTCGACGTCGTTGGCGACAAGCCGGCCGGCGCGGCCTCAGCGGCTACGCCGATCGACGTCAAAGGCGCCTGGGAACACTACCCGGCCGACCACTTGAAGGGCGTGAAGTTCATCTCCAAGACCAACTCGGTCGTGGCGATGCTGCCCACCGGCTAAGCGGCCGATCTCGACTGACGAGCTTCCAGGCGCCACCCCGCTCCGGGCGGCGGCGGGGGTATTTGCCGATTGCCAATCGGTGAAGCGCCGGGCCACATGACCGGCCGCGCGCCCTTCGTCAGGCCGCCGCTCAGGGGAACTTAACCCATGGACATCGGCGTCTTCATCCCGATCGGCAACAACGGCTGGCTCATCTCGGAGACCTCGCCGCAGTACATGCCGACCTTCGAGCTCAACAAACGGATCGTTCAGAGCGCTGAGAAATACGGTTTCGACTTCGCGCTCTCGATGATCAAGCTGCGCGGTTTCGGCGGGAAGACCGAGTTCTGGGAGCACAATCTCGAGAGCTTCACCCTGATGGCGGGTTTGGCCGCCATCACAAGCAAGATCAAGATTTTCGCCACCGCCGCGACGCTTACCCTGCCGCCAGCCATCGCCGCGCGCATGGCGTCCACCATCGACTCCATTGCGGGCCCCGGCCGGTTTGGCATCAATCTGATTACCGGCTGGCAGAAGGCCGAGTACGACCAGATGGGCCTGTGGCCGGGCGAGAGCCACTATAAGGACCGCTACAGCTACCTGGCCGAATACGCGACCGTCCTGAGGGAGCTGATGGAAACCGGCCGCAGCGACTTTAAGGGCAAGTACCTGACGATGACCGATTGCCTGGTCAGCCCACGGCCGCATGACGTGAAGATCATCTGCGCCGGCTCCAGTGACGAGGGTTTGGCCTTTACAGCGCAGTATGCGGACTACTCGTTCGCGCTGGGCAAGGGAACCAACACGCCCACCGCCTTCGCCCCCGTCAACGACCGGCTGGCGGCCGCAAAGGCGAAGACCGGCCGCGATATCGGCTCCTACATCCTCTTCATGATCATCGCCGATGAGACCGACGAGGCGGCCATGGCCAAATGGCAGCTCTATCGCTCCGGCGCCGACCAGGGCGCACTCGCCTGGTTGACCAACCAGGCCGCGCCCAATGCCCAGGGCGGGACCAGCAACACCAACACCACTCAGCTCGCCGCGCCGGAGTCGGCGGTGAACCTCAATATGGGCACTCTGGTCGGCTCCTATGAAAGCGTCGCCCGAATGCTGGATGAGGTGGCGAGCGTCCCGGACACCGCCGGCGTTCTCCTAGTCTTCGACGATTTCATAAAGGGCGTCGACGACTTCGGGACCAAGATTCAGCCCAAGATGAAGAGCAGAGCGAATGCCGCCTCAGCCGCCTAGGCCCACCGTCCCCAGAGGCGGCCTCGTCACCCTGCCGGCCCGCCCCGAAAGCCTGCCGATCAATCCGAGCGAGACCGCGCTCATCGTCGTCGACATGCAAAACGCCTACGCTTCGCCCGGCGGCTACCTTGACCTGGCGGGCTTCGACATCGAGGGCTCCGCCGCCGTCATCGACCGCATCGCGCTGGCGGTCGAGGCTGCGCGCACCGCGGGCGTCACCGTGATCTTCTTCCAGAACGGTTGGGACCCGGACTATGTCGAGGCTGGAGGCCCAGGCTCTCCCAATTGGTGGAAATCCAACGCGCTGAAGACCATGCGCGACAAGCCCGAGCTCGAAGGGACTCTGCTCGCCAAGGGAACTTGGGACTACGCCCTCGTCGACAAACTCCAGCCCCAGAAGGGTGACATCGTCATCGAGAAGTCGCGCTACTCGGCCTTCTATAATACCGCGCTCGACTCCACGCTCCGTGCTCGCGGGATCAAGAACCTCGCATTCTGCGGCATCGCTACAAACGTGTGTGTCGAGAGCACTCTGCGCGACGGCTTCTTCCTGGAATATTTCGGCGTGCTGCTCGAAGACGCTACCCACCAGGCAGGCCCGGCCTTCCTACAGGAGGCCACGGTCTACAACGTCGAGAAATTCTTCGGCTGGGTGTCCTCGACGGCAGAGTTCTGCGGGACTATCAGCCAGGCCCCACCCGGAAATAGGGAACTACGCTGATGCCCAAGACCATTGTCCTGCCTCCAGGGACCCAAAAGCCAATCGCCCCCTTTTCGCCCGGCACGATCGCTGACGGCATCGTCTATGTCTCCGGCACGCTCGCCTTCGACAAGGACAACAACGTCGCCCACGTTGGTGACGCTGAAGCCCAGACGCGCCAGGTGTTGGAGACCATCAAGTCCGTCATTGAGACCGCCGGCGGAACCATGGACGACGTCACAATGAACCACATCTTTCTGAAGGACTGGGCCGACTACGCTGCCTTGAACAAGGTCTATGCGGAGTACTTCCCAGACGACAAGCCGGCCCGCTTCTGCATCGTCTGCGGCTTGGTCCGTCCCGACTTCCTTGTCGAAATCGCCTCCATCGCTCATATCGGAAAGCGATAAGGCAACTTGTCATCCCTGGGGCGGTCTGCAAGGCCGTGCTGGGACCCAGGCGTGCGCACCCCTGGGACCCGCTGGCCCCACAAGTCCCTCCGAGTACGGATCCTAGCTCTTGGCCATCACCTACAACACTCGAACCGCCGACCACGACATCGACCCCATCTTCTTGAACCGCTGGTCGCCGCGCGCCTTTACCGGCGAGCCGCTTCCGAATGAGGTCCTGATGTCGATGTTCGAAGCAGCGCGTTGGGCGCCCTCGGCGATCAATATCCAGCCTTGGCGCTTCGTCTACGCCCACCGCGGCACGCCCCAGTGGGAGCCGCTGTTCCATGCCCTGATGGACATGAACCAGGCCTGGGTTGCCCAAGCCTCGGTCCTGGCCTTCATCCTTTCCGACCGTTACCGCCGAAAGCCCGGTGCGGAGCCCAGCGAGAACCGTAGCCACAGCTTCGACGCCGGCGCTTCCTGGGCCTACCTGGCGCTTCAGGCGAACCACCTAGGCTGGGCAGCCCACGCCATGGGCGGCTTCCACGTTGAAAGGGCCCACGCTGCTCTCCACGCGCCGGAGCCCGAATACCGCGTTGAAGCTGCCATCGCCATTGGCCGCCCCGCCGACGCCAGCGCCCTGCCGGAAAGCTACCGAGCGCGTGAGGTCCCAAGCGGGCGCGAACCGATGGGGAGCTTTGTGTTCGAGGGTCATCTCCGCGCTTAGGTGACGACGAAATCGAAGACACGTCTGCCAGGAAGCGCGCGCCGCCAAGGCGCGCGCGTACCGTTTCTCCCTCCCAGTCAGGCCGCGGCTGCGGCCGTCTGGGCGCCGGCCAGGAAATCCATCTTGCCGAGCGGCACGCCCTGGCTGCGCAGGATCGCGTAGGCCGTGGTCACATGGAACAAGAAGTTCGGCATCGAGAAGGTCAGCAGGAAGCTCTCGCCGGTGAACTCCATGGTCCGACCGGGGAATGTCAGCACAATCTGGCGGGCTTCCTGGCCATCGACCTGGTCGCGCTTGATGGTCTCCAGGAACGCGATAGTCTTGGCGATGCGTTCCTTCAGTTCCGGGAAAGAGGTCTCGGTGTCGGGCATGGAGGGCGCCTCAATACCTGCCAGACGCGCGCCTCCGGATTTGGCTCCGTCGCTTGCCAGTTGAATCTGCCGGGCGAAAGGAAACATCCCGTGGCCCAGGCCAGCTTCGGTAAGAGTCGAAAGTTGGACGTGCTCTTCTGCGGCGAAGGTCTCGGCCTTGCTTAGGAAATGGCTGAGATTTCCGAGCATGCGAATGTAGACGGTGATCGAGGCGTCATAGAGCGAAAGCGACAAGGGCGTTTCTCCAGCTGATTAAGGCTGTCAGATAGTGCGCCAGCAAACCCGCGACCACCTGTCGTCGCAACAACTTCACGAAGGACCCGATCCATGCGCCTGATCGACGCCGCCGAGGTCCGCGCGAACCTGACCTACGAGCTCTGCATCCCGACGGTTCGAGCCGCGATGATCGCGCTCTCCGCCGGCGAGACGCGTCAACTGCTACGCTCGATCATGCACTTCGACGACGGGCGAATGTTCGGAGTGATGCCAGGCGCTATGGGCGACACCGCCGCCTTCGGCGCCAAGGTGCTAAGCGTCTTTCCGCAGAACTTTGAGGTTGGCCGACCGTCCCACCAAGGGGTTGTGCTGCTGTTCGATCCTGTAACCGGAGAGTTGGCCTGCGTCGCTGAGGCCCGTGAGATCACCGCCATCCGCACGGCTGCGGCCAGCGCTGTGGCGACCGACGCGCTGGCGACGCCGGGGGCGAACCACCTTGCGATCCTCGGCTACGGTGAGCAGGCCCTCACCCATGCACGCGCCATTTCCAAGGTCCGGCGATTGAAGAGCTTGACGGTCTGGGGGCGATCGCCCGAGCGCGCGGCCGCCTTCGCCGATAAGATCGGGGCCGAACTCGGCCTTGCGGCCCATGTTGCCGCCAGCGCCCACGAGGCCGTGGCTTGGGCCGACATCATATGCACCGTCACAGCTGCGGCCCACCCGGTCCTCGAGGGCGCCTGGGTCCGCCCGGGGACCCACATCAACTTGGTCGGGTCGAGCTTCCCGGGGCCGGCCGAGGTGGACAACGACTTAGAGTCTGTTCGGTTTAGGCATACGCATACCCGGCATGCCTGATGTAGTTTGAGCATTCTGCGGGGCTGAAGCGGTCGAGCAGGCTGCCGATGCGCC
>JAYUBY010000329.1:0-6853 GCA_043740635.1 Alphaproteobacteria bacterium | reverse complement strand
CCTCGGCCACCGCATGGCTGTTCATCGCTTCCGTCCAGCTCTTCATCAGGCGCATCGCAAGGCCATGCAATCACCCGGAATAATTATGAATCAGACTCTAAGAGGAAGCTGCGCAGCTAAAATGCGCCTAGTCAAACGCGCGTGCACATCTCGCTCATGGTCCCATTCCGCTCTGGGGTGGACCAAGCCATTACGGATATCGCGCAAGAGTGAGACTGATTGGAAGGGCGCACGCCCACGATCGAATACCTGCGCCCCAACGTGGGCCAAAATGGCTTGGCATTTGTCGAGAGTGGGGGCTCGTTCGATACAAGTGGCAAGCTCTTGTGGAATGTCCAAATCATCCGCGGCTTCGTCGACTGCTGCCTCTATGGCCGAGAAACTCAGAATTATTGCTGCAGACGCTAACCAGAGAGCCAGATCGTAGTGAGTTGAAAAGTCAGCGTGCGTTCGACCCTGCTCGTGAACAGCAAGCTCTTGAGCGAAATGCTCCGCAGCCTGCAGGTGGGGCGAAGTGAAGCCCCTCCTTGCTGTAGCTTCCATACTTGCCACTCCAACTGCGGAAGCCGTCATTGCCGCAGAAACAATTGTGGGCCGGCGACGCCGACGGAAAAGGGCGCGGACCAAACCAACCGCCGCTCCGACCACCCCAACACCCGCCAATAGAGCCGCAAGTCGTCTCATTCGTTGATTGCTCCCGAAGAGCTCCAACTTGGCCGCGATACTGAGTGTCCGCAATGGGTCGCGGCCGGCCGGCACGATCGCGATGCTATCGGGGTTTGAGCAGTTGCCAGCCGTCGATCTTGAGTGCCACGGCCAACCGCTCCAGATTGTCCAACGATATGTTGGTCTCGCTGCGCTCCACAGCGCCGATGAAGGTCCGGTGTAGACCGGCCTCGTCGCCTAGAGCTTCCTGGCTGAGGCCCAGTTCAGCGCGTCGACGCCGTAGATTGGTGGCCACAACGTCCCGCAGATGATCCGTTGCGCCTGCCGCCATGTCGCGGACGCTCGGAGATTGATGCGTTTACGTCGACAGCGTATACCTAGCATTGTGCAGAACGGCTCGGCGCGAGCTGGACATGGGGATGATGGGATGCGTCGACACAAGCTGGCCCTTTGGACCGCCATCGGAACTGTGGCACTGGCCGCAGCGTGGGTCATATGGCCGGGCGTCATGTCCTGGCGAACGCGTTCCGAGGTCTACACCGCCGCCATGCGTCAGTGCTTGGCCTACCAGGAAGACGTCACCGCAGATCAGGCGCGGGCAAATTGCAATGAGACAGTTCGGCCATGACACGATCTCAGATAGCCGGTTGGGCCATCTGGATAGGCGGATGGCTCGCCCTCATCGGTTACGAGGTCTATCAGGACCATAATCCGACCGTCATCGCCAAGGCCAAAGCGCGGCGTGCGCAGGAAGATAGGGAAGTCGGTCAGACACTAGCGCGAGCCGGCTGTACCAGCGACATGGAATACCGTGATGATGGTAAGGCGCCAGCGGAGACCGTCGCCAAGGCGATCATCGCAAAGTGCGGAGCTGTCATACAATTCCCCGAGGGGCCGCCCTGTAGCACCGACACGAAATGCATGCAGGCGATGCAGCGGATAAGCCTGCAAGCAGAGACCCGGGGCCTGCTTGAGGTGCGCTATGAGCGGGCGCAGGCACGGGCCGACGATGCTAAGGCCGCCTTAGAGCGGGCCCAACCGCACTAGGCTGCTCGCTCCCATAAGGATCACTCGCGGCGCGATGGATCGGGCGCTTGGGCGCGCCGCCTCGTGTCCGTTTTCTATCAGGCCCGTGCACAGCCAGCCGCCGGAGTGCGCGCTTCTGGCAAGATGGTGACTTTGGGGTCCGCAGCCCAGCCACAGCGAGTGCCAACCTTACGAACCAAGCGCCACCTCGATTCCGAATCTCTGACGGCTACGGTTTCAGCGGGCATGACAGCCAGACGCTGACGACAATTTCCATAACACGGTCTTCAATACCCGGTTTTAGTACCAAAACGGCCTGATTCGTAAGGTCAGCAAGTTCAGCGTTATCTGAGGAATTCGATGGTCTAAGTCTCAGATTTGGTCCAAATTCCGCCTAAGCAATCTTACCCTAAAAAAACTCGGTACGTTTCCCATATTATTGCTGATCTCGTCCTTTGAGAGGGTGCCCGTGACGACAACTAATGCATTTCACATCGTCGACGGCGCGTCGGACCGCCGATCGGCTATCGACTTCGGCCTGTCAGGCCGTGCGCTACGGTTTGCGCGATTCTACGCGGCCAATCCGCAGTCGGGTGTGACCATGTGCGCGACTTGGGCGGGCTACAGCGATCGGAGCCGGGCTGCCCATGTCCGGGGCTGTGAGCTGCTCCGGGACCCCCGCGTCATCCGGGCGGTCGTCCACTTCGGCGGCCTGGAGCTGGCGGAAGCTCAGGCCCTTACCACGAAGCGGCTGCGCCTGCTCGCCGATGGCGACACATTCCTATCCCGGCAAGATCGCGCGGAGATCAGGAACCTCACCACCGATCTAGCCCAGCTTGCCCGTCGCGCCGATCGCCTCGAAAAGGTCTATGCGGCCAACTTGGCGCGAACGGCATAGGGTCAACCCTTCGAAGGGAGCGAGGGGGCACCACCCACCCACTTCGAAGGGATCATCTCAACCAAGGTCATCCGGGAGGTTGGGACAGGACACCCCTATAGATATAGGGGGTGTCCCATCCCTACCCCCAGATTATGACGGAACTAGTCAAAACCGTGGAACAAGCTGGGACATGGTGAGCCGTCGGCGTGCGGAAACCATTATTTTGCAAAGCGTTGAGCTGGGACAAATTGAGGGACATCGTGGGACACGCCTAGCCTTTTAGACGATTTCGCCCCCTCCCGCGTTTACTAGGCCCCCCGAAACCCGGACTATACGCAGCGGAACCTCGAATTGGCGTGGCGTGACCGGGTCGCCGTTGTCATCCTTGACCGCGTAACGGTCCAGCTTGCCGTCCCGAGCCGCGCGGTTGATCAGGGTTTTGATGTTGTTCTTTTCTACTCTCTCTGCGTCGGGCGTCGGCTTCTTGTACGCCTCGCCCATAATTTCGGCTCGCTCACGGCGCTGTTCCTGGCGTGCGCTGTAGACCGCCTCGGTGAGCACCGAGACGGTAATCTCGGTTGCTTCCTCAACGAACGAGAGCAACGCAACCTCAACCTCATGCAGTTTGCCGTTGGCTTCGCCCGCACGCTTCTTTCTTGACATAGCCTCTGCGGCAGTAATCGGACGGGCGACGGCGGTTCCGTCCACCTCGGCGTCGAAGCTGAACGCCTGACTGTAGCCCTGCCTGCCGCCCTTCATTTTCTGGACCTTCACCCACGCCGTGCGTAACTCCTTCTTGCTGTCCAGCATCAGCACGAAGGATGCATTGCCTTCGAACGAGTTGGTGCCGCGCCCGCCGAGCTCTTTGTTCTTACCAGTGTGGTGCGGCAGGACAATCGTCGCTGCGAAGGCCTTCGCGACTCGTCCAATGTTGCCGTTGGCGGTCAGGTGGGCGCCCGTGTCAGAGTGGTTCTCATCCAGGCCCACAATCACCGTCGCCCAAGTGTCGAATACGACGATGTCTGCGTTGAAGTCGCGATAGAGGGCAATGAAATCGTCGACCTGGCCGGTATCCCTCGCCAGCGGAACCCCCTCGACGGTGATCCAGCGGCCAGTCGCTGTCAGCGCTTCAAGGGGAATTCCACGATCGGCGCATGCGGCTGGCAGGAGTTGCGCCATGACGTGATCCGGGTTCTCGCCCGCGTCAAATAAGATACGCGCCCCAATCTCTTGGCCGCCGTTCCAACAGGCGTCGACAAGGATCCCGATGAGAATCGACGTTTTGCCCATGTCAGGCGGAGATACGAACATGCCAATGCGACCGACAGTGCCTCCCTTGGGGATGAGGTCGCATGTGCCAGGCCAAAACTCGGTCTTCGGTCGCGTCGCGCCCGCCAACGGCGTGAAGGCCGGGAAACGCCGACGAGCGTCAGCTAGAGGGTCGTCGGCAGCCCAAGCCTCCCAATCGACGCTGGGCTGTTCGGCCTCCGGTTGCCAACCGGCGAAACGCTCCTGGGCGGACGGCCCCCGGGCTTTCAGCGCCGCGTTGGACGCCCGGATCACGGTGCCGACGCCAGTCCCGCCGTCGACCGGCGGCATCGTGTCGAACACCTGATCGACGGCGTCCTCCCCCCATAAGCCATCCCGCTCGCTCGGTTTGAACCAGATGGTAGGCGGACCATCCTTGTACCTGTCGTCGTGCATGTACTCGCCGCGCGACCAGGCTCGCGCAATCTCGCACGACACCTCCCGTTCGATGCCTGGACAAGCGCCGATCCCGGCGACAAAGTCGCGCCACCGATCCCGCTCTATGCCGGGGTCTAGTTCAGCCAGGTATGCGATAAGCTCCCCCTCGGTTAGCGGCTGGCCTTTCTTCGAGTTCTCCGGGCGGCCTGGATGGCCGGCGAGGTGTTCGACGGCCTGGCGTCGCCGATAGCCGGAGCCGCCTATGTGCACCCCCTCGTAGCCAAGTTTCGTCATTAGCGTTGCGACGCGTTCGGAGAGGGCGAGCACCTGATCCGGCGTCACTACGGGCAAGTCAGAGGCCGGGTGCTCCAGGGGGTTCTTGTCGCCGGTCCAGCGATACGGCTGGCAGGTATCCGGGTGGATGCCATCGACAACGAAGTGCTGGCCAAGCCCAAGCACCTCGACCCGCTGCCCGTCGTCGGCCGTAACCGTTACCTTCTTCATTGGCGTCGCGGTCTGGTAGACGAGGATGCAGCCCTTCTTCCCGACCCGCCGCCAGGCCGTGGGGCCAAGCACCTCGAAAGCGAGCGCCTCGATCTTGGCGGCGTGCTCGGGGTCTACCAGGTCAATGTCGGGCGCCACGACAGCGCCGGTGCGGATGCCAGTGCTGACCGCGTCCGGGTGAGACAGGACTTCGGCCTTCAGCCGGTCCGGCGTGATTTCGCCGCGCTGCCATTCCATGGCCACGGGGGCCTTGCCGCGTACTGGGATCGGCTCGAAGCCGTTGTTGAGGATTCCCTGCCGCAGCGCGAAGGTCAGCTTCTGTTGAGGTGTTGGCTCGGTGGGGAGTGGCGCGGACCATTCGTCATCGCGCGCTTCGCCGTCGGCCGTCACCTGCGAGTGTTCTTTCTGTGCGAGCGGAGCCTCGCGATTGTGTCGCCGATCCCGAACATGCGGCTGAGCTGTTCGTCGGTCGCCACGTCGAAATTGCGCGGGAGGGGCGAGCCGCGCGGAGGTTTGAACGGCATCCGAAGGCGATTGTCTGCGTCCAGTACGGCCACGAGCACCAAAACCGGTCCGCCCGTCCGAAGGGCTTCGGCCTCCTTTATGCCTAAGAATGCGGCGCCGGAGAGCTCCCCGTGCAGCATGCGGCGCAGCCGATACCTGCGTCCGGAGTGAGCGTCGAACCAGCGATTGTCATCCTCCCAGCCGCAGTCGCTGGGCACGGAGACATGCTTCACGCTTCCGCTCATTCGACCGCCCTCGGCGTCGCAATCTGTGGAAGGCTCCGTAGCCATTCCTCGGCGTCATCGGCCAAGACAATGGTTTTGTGCCCCAGCTTGTGGGCTTTGAGCTTGCCCGCCGCGATCAGTTCAAAGGCGATGCTACGGCCGACAGCATAAGCGGAGCAAAACTCGGCCACGCTGTAAGCCCGGGGTGTTTTGGGATTGGTCATCTGTCTTTTGGTCCTAGTCCGCCCGCGCCGGTGCGGGTGGTTCATCATGGACCGAGTAAAGCGCAGACGCTGACGTCCGTCGCGGGACTTAAACTAGAGGTTCTTGTCCGCGAATTTGATTAGCCGGTCCAACTGCTTTCTAATCGCCTCCACAGACTGACCGCCAAACTTCTCGTGCATGTATTTCGCGAACCCGAGTTTGTCGTCGGAGCTACGATCAGGAACCTTCAGCCAAAGCTCATAGAGGCCCAACGTCCACTCTTCGAACGGCTCAAGGCGATGGCGCGCTGGCCGTCCTCCATCGGCGCGCGTCATTGCCCATTTGAGGGCAGATCGCACCTCGTTCTCGCTCCAGATCGAGCACATTTCATCATAAATGCGAGCCGCCAAGCTCTCGGCGTTATCCGCCCCGAAAACCCGCATAAACGGGCTGCCATGATCTACTTGGCCAGATTGATCGTCGCTCATGCAGCACCCCTCACCGCTGCAAGGTCGGCCACGTTACCGCCGGCCGGCGATGCGATGAACGCCGCCCACGCATCCATAAGCGCGCGACGTTTATCGAACAGGTCACCTCGCCGATATGCCGCTTCGACCTTGTCGCTGACAGTGTGCGCCAGCGCCATTTCCAGCATTTCGCTCGGAAAGTTGGTCCGTTCGGACCCCCAATCCCTAAAGGTGCTTCGGGCGATCCCATGCGGCACCGCGTCGACTTTCATCCGGCGCAAGACGGCCGAAAGGGTCATATCGGAAAGCATGCCGCCCTTGGGCGCCAAGAACACAAGATCATTGGCGTTGCCGTGCGGCAGACTTTCCAAGAGCGTCACCGCAGCCGACGACAGCGGCACCCGATGATCCCGCCCAGCTTTCATGCGCGAACCCGGCACTGTCCAAGTCTTGGCCCCAAGATCGATCTCGCCCCAGGTCGCGCCGCGCACCTCGCCAGACCGGGCGGCTGTGAGAATGGCGAACTCCAGCGCTCGAGCCCCCAGACCCTCCGCCTTGCGCAGCCGCGGCATGAATTCAGGCATAGCATCGATGGGTAGCGCTGCATGGTGCTTCACCCTGCCCTTCGGTAGCTTCGACTTGGCCACGCCGGCGTATTCCAGTAACGGCAAAGTAGCTCCTCCTTGGCACCC
>JAYUBY010000328.1:0-1638 GCA_043740635.1 Alphaproteobacteria bacterium | reverse complement strand
TCCGACCTTGCTCAGGATGATGTCGACCCCGTCGCGGCGACTGACGTAGCCGGCAATCTGCCCGCCACCATCGCGCTGGAATATCCGGCGCATATTGGGAATGCCCGGCAGGAAGAAGACGTCGCGAAGCTCGGCCTGGATCGCCATGGGCGGACTGCCGTTTGTCGAGGCCGTCAGGCCATCGGCGCTTCGGGCGATGGTCACCTTGTAGTCCGGGTCGGCCTGGTAGACGCCGACATAGGCGTTCAGATCTTCCGCGGACAATTGGACGGCCGGTGGGTCCCGCTGCACGTTCATGGTCTGGCTGGCGATCATCTTCCAACCCTCGGGGCGCCTTGCCCACGTCTCGGTTGAGCGGAAGCGGTAGACCAGGGTCTGGCCGTGGAAATGCTGGGTCAGCACGTCGACGAAGGTGGCCGTCGCAGTCTGGCCGCCACCCTGGATGCGGAGAGCCCAGTCTGTAACCTCGATGGATCGGTCGGTGGGCTTCGGGGGCGAGGCGCCGCCAGCCTTGACCATATTGGCCTTGACCATATCGGCCTTGGTCACGATCTCGCCGGTCTCGTTCATGAACACCACATCCGGATCGAGATACTTGGCCAGGGTCGCCTTATCGCCAGCCTGGCCGGCTTCCGAAAACGCCTGCGTCTGCCGCTTCAACAGGGCCGACACGTCGCGGTCGGATCCGCCCGCCGGGGTCGCGCTGGCGCTCGCGGCAGTGGCCGCCAGGATGGAGAGACTGGCCATCAGATCGTGAAGTGCATGCATCGGGATCCCCAGAGTGCGATACCCCCAGATCTGAGGGGTGGCCGCATCAACGCAAGTGAAAATGCGGCAATGTCGCCCCAGCTAGACTAATTGTTCGTCGATGATCCGGTCCCGTTACGCTAGCGCCTTCGGCTCGTGCGCTTAGTGCTTTGACGAGGGTGTCCTGCAAGACATTCTCACCATCAACCGTCGATCCCATCATGCGCGCGCAGTAGCGATGAGGGCGCGGCCTGAGCGCGGTCAGGCGATCTTCGAATTCCTCGGTGCTCATGTAGAGAGACCTACCGCGCTCCCGCGCTGATCCGTTAGGGATAGGGCAGCCAGGTCGAAGAGAATTTTCGACAACGCGGCCGGTCGCGACAGGAAGGGGGAGTGGCTGCTTTCCAGCGTGTGCGTGATCGTCGTGCCGCCGATAGCGCCGTCAACCGCCGCGATCGCGTCAGCGCCTGCGAGAGGTCCGCTCGGCGCGCCAGGTGAAGGCCTCGTCCAGCCGGTCCCTGGGCGTCATGGGCCGATAGAGATCCTTGTTGAACGGCGCCTTGGCGAAGCGGGCGTCGTAGTCCTCCGCGTTCGAGGCATCGCCGAACCGGCGCGAATTGGAATTCTCGAAGGAGGCCCCAAAAGCTCACTCAAGAGTCGGCTGTGCGACCCGGAGTCGCCATCGAGCCCCTGCATTATCAGAGAGCGCAAGCGGGCTTCCGTCGTCGTCATCTAGGCTCCTCTCTCCTAAATTCGGCTGGGCGAGATGCCCGGTTTCACTGCAGCAGCGCGCCGCGGCGGGCCAGAGCGCAGACGCTGAAGGCTGGCTGCGTCGTCCGCGTCTTCAAGCTCACGCAAGTAGCTCACCCTGGACCCTTGCAGGTTGGCGGC
>JAYUBY010000327.1:0-4231 GCA_043740635.1 Alphaproteobacteria bacterium | reverse complement strand
GCCGCCGACGGGTGAGACTGTCAGATCACGCTGAAAAAAAGTCAAGTGAGACTGTTATGAGCATGTGTACCTGTTTTGCCGCGCGCGCATAGCTCTCAGCGGTAGGGCGAGAGCCGCGTGCCACCGGCGCACCCCGCGGCACCCGCCGCCTGACCGCGGGCCTCTGCTACCCAATCTCAAGCCGAACGACTTGGCCCGCATCCTGGCGACCCCGAACGATCTCCGGCCCGGTGGAGGGGATGCTGCGGTCACACTATCAACGGCAGACACGTCGACGTCAGTCGGGCGCCTTCAGCGCCGGCGTCTTCGCCCAGTCGAGCCCCCGCCGTAGCAGATCGTAGAACACTGGCAGCGACCACGAACCCTTCTCCGGCACGGGATAGAAATCGATCATGGGTTGCATGTCGAAATGGCCCCGGCAGTGGCCGAGCGTCAGATAGAGCACCGCGCCCTCGCCGATCGAGTGCAGGTAGAATACCGGGTGCTTTGCCTTCGGCCAGCGGTTCTCGACAAAGCCCGTGGCCTCGCCCTCGAACTCGGTTTCCAGCAGCACATGCAGGTCGCCGTAGGTCTCGGCCAGATAGAGTTCGTCGATGGCGTCGAAGGGCTCGACGCCATCGACCAGGGGATGGCCCGGGTCGGCGACGGTGACGCGATAGGGGGCAATTGGTGGGTGAGCGATAAACATCGACCCCAGCGTCTCCATGAAATGGGGCGCCCAGCGCGGACTGTCGACCCGCCCGTCGGCGAGGAAGCGCAGGATCGAATTGGTGCCGTGCAGGGCGTACCAGCGCCCGCCGCGCTCGACGAACGCGCGAAGCGCCTCCTGCTCGTGCAGGGCGGGGACGACGTCGCAGGTGTAACTGACCAGGATGTCGGCTTTGGCGAGGGCATCGAGGTTCGAATAATCCTCAAATACCCGCACGCGCATGCGATCGTCCTCGGCCAGCAGCTTCAAGAGCTCCAGCCTGGCGAAATCGATGTCATGGTACTTGCCGCCCGCCACCAGCACGCAGTTCAGACGGGTCTTCAGGTCGTTCGCCATCGCCGGCGACCTAGTACTGCACGCGCTTGGTGATGCCGCCGTCTATGACGACGTTGGTCCCGGTCATGAACGGGCAAGCGGGCGAAGCCATGAAGGCGATCGCCTGGGCGACCTCTTCGCCCGTCCCCAGTCGGCCCATGGGCACTGCCTTGATGGTCTGTTCGTAGAGGGGCGTCATGTGGGTCTTGATCATGTCCCAGGCGCCGCCTTCGATGAACACCGGGCCGGGTGAAACCGTGTTGACGCGTATTCCCGTGGGCGCGAGCTTCTGGCTGAGCGCCGAGGCGTAGTTGATCACCGCCGCCTTCATGGCGTTGTAGGCCTGCGGCCCAAAGAAGTCCTCCAGGGCCGCCGTCGAAGCCACCGCGACGATCGAGCCGGCCTTGGACTTCTCCAGATAGGGCATGGCGGCTTCGACGCCGCGAAAGGTCGCCAAGAGATCCAGGTCGAAGACCTTCTTCCAGTTTTCCTCGCTGGCCGGCCCGCCGCCGGCGGAGGCGAAGGAGATGAAGATGTCGCAGCCGCCCAGCCCGTCGGCGGCCTTGGCCACCCAGGCGCGGTAGGCTTCGCCATCAGCCATGTCCACCGCCGCGCCGCTGGCATTGACCCCCAGCGCCTTCAGCGCGGCGACGGCGGTGTCGACGCCCTCCTGACCGCGCGCGCAGATCGCCACGTCGCAACCTTCCGCCGCCAACGTCTTGGCGGTAGCCAAGCCGATGCCCTTGCTGGCGCCCGCCAGAATGGCCTTCATTCCCTTGAGACCCAGATCCACGACAATCTCCCTAATCGACGCCGCTAAAAACCGGACGGCTTGTTTTTTACAGACTGGCTTATAATCTTCGTCGAGCCGAAGCGTGCAAGCGAAAAAGCCGGCGAGGGAGGTCTCCATGCAGATTGAGTTGTCGGTGGATGACCTGGCCTTCCGAGCCGCAGTCCAAACGTTTCTTGACCGGGCGTTCACCCCGGAGTTGCGCGCCGCCGCCGCGCGCCAGGCCGGGGTCTTCGCCGACGCCGATCTCAACCGCCGCTGGCACCGCATCCTGTTCGAGCAGGGTTGGGTGGCGCCGGCCTGGCCGGCGGAATACGGCGGCGCCGGCTTTACCACCGTGCAGCGCTACATCTTCGACTCGGAACTTGCCGCGGCGGGCGCCCCAGCGCTGCCCGCCATGGGCCTGCAGATGTGCGGACCCGTCCTGATGGGCTACGGCACGGCCGAGCAGAAGGCCATGTTCCTGCCGCGCATCCTCTCAGGCGAGCATTACTGGTGCCAGGGCTATTCCGAGCCGGGGGCGGGTTCTGACCTGGCCTCGCTGAAATGCAGC
This sequence comes from Alphaproteobacteria bacterium, assembly GCA_043740635.1. GTDB lineage: Bacteria > Pseudomonadota > Alphaproteobacteria > Caulobacterales > Caulobacteraceae > Phenylobacterium. The sequence continues at coordinate 1,864 of JAYUBY010000327.1, read as the reverse complement.
GCGGTGCGCGACGGTGACGACTACATCATCGAGGGCGCCAAGCTATGGACCACCCACGCCCACTTCGCTAACTGGATGTTCCTGCTGGTCCGCACCGCCACGGAAGGCAAGCCGCAGGCCGGCATCACTTTCATGCTCTTGGACATGGCCACGCCCGGGCTCACCGTTACCCCCATCGTCACCCTCGCCGGCGAACACGAGGTGAACCAGGTGTTCTTCGACAAGGTGCGGGTTCCCGTCGCCAATCGAGTTGGGGCGGAAAACGACGGTTGGAGCGTGGCCAAATACCTGCTGCAGTTCGAGCGCGGCGGCGGTTCCATGGCTGCCAGGCTTAGAGGCATGCTGCGCCAAATCCGCCGGATCGCCGCCGCCGAGCTGTCGGGTAATGGCGCCGCGATGCTGGCCGAACCGCATTTCCGGGCGGAACTGGCGACGCTGGAGATCGAGGTAGACGCGGTGGAATTCACCGAGCGTCGCGTGGTCTCCGGCCTGTCGACGGGCAAGGCGGTGGACGACAGCGCAGCCTCGATGCTGAAGCTGAAGGGAACTGAGACCATGCAACGCGCGACCGAACTCACCATGGCCCTGATCGGAACTTGGGCCAGGGCCGACCAGCGGACTGCTCTGTCGTCCGGATCCAATGTTCCGGCGATCGGACCTGACCACGCTCTGACCCCCACTGCGCGATATTTGAACACCCGGGCGGCTTCCATCTACGGCGGGTCGAGTGAGGTGCAGCGCAACATATTGGCGCGCACGATATTGGGCCTATAAGAAACCGTCATGCGGGCCTGTTTCGGGCGAGCAGTCATTTGAGAACAAAGCCCATGAGTAAGTCGGCCGCGCGCCTGGCGGAACTGGAGCCGGAAGGCCTTGCGGCCAGCGGTCAGGGATGGCAGCAGCGCAAGAGCGCCCAGACCCGAATCGCCATCCTCGAAGCCGCCGTCGACTGCCTGGAGAAGTTTGGCTACGCCAAAACGACCACCCAGCTGATCGCCCAGACCGCCGAGATTTCGCGCGGCGCCATGTTGCACCACTACGCCACCAAGCAGGACCTGATCGCGGCGGTCATCGACTACACCTTCTATAAGCGCCTGGAGGGATTCATCGGCCGCATCCGCGATCTGACTGACGAGCAGCGGGTCCGTGAGCACGCCGGCATTGAGCTCTACTGGCAGAGCCTGCTCACCCGCGAGTTCACCGCGTATCTCGAATTGATGATGGCCGGACGAACCGACGAGGAGCTGCGCTCCATCCTCTTGCCCAAAGCCCGACATTACGACCGCAGCGAGCGCGAAACGGTGGTCTCAGCGTTCCCCGAATGGCAGGACAAGATTGCCCACTACGAGCTGGCGATGGACTTCTGCATCGCCGGTATGGAAGGGCTGCTGGTTAACCGCGACATCTGGGACGACCGGGCGCGCCGCGTGAAGCTCAGGGTCTTTATCTCCCACATCATCCTGATGCTGCGCGACGGCAAGCTGGACGCGATCCTGCAGGGCTAGCTGATGGCTTCGGCCAGCAGGGCGTTGACGGTCGCGGCCTGCTCCAGGTGCGGCATGTGGCCGGCCTCGTCTATCCACACCACTCGGTAGCCGGCGGGTAGGGCGGCCTCGTCCGGCGCGCCCACGATCAGGTCGTTGCGCGAGGCGATGACCAGCGCAGGACCCGTCTCGCTCAGATCACGGGCCAAGGCGCGGGCGTCGTCGCCGGCAACCATGCGGTCGCGGATTAGCGACAGGGCGTCCTCCACGCCATCCGTGCGTTTGAACTTCAGCATATCCTCGACCATGTCCTTGCTGATCGCGCCGGGGTCGGCGACCAGCATCTGGAGTACGGGTTTGAGGTCGCGAGCCTGCTGAGC
>JAYUBY010000326.1:0-5716 GCA_043740635.1 Alphaproteobacteria bacterium | reverse complement strand
CCGACGGCGCTAGTCGCACGGTTGGAACAGAGATTCAACGCCAGCGGCGGCCGGCTCGACGTCGTGGCGGCGGCGCTGATCGACGCGCCGGAAGCCTGGACAACTGAGCAGCGCAAGTTCAAGACCCCTTACGAGTTCCTGGTCTCAGGCTACCGAGCGGCCAACCTCGCCCCGACCGACCTGAAAGCCGTCGCGTCTGTGCTGACCGGCCTTGGTCAGAAGCCGTTCAGCCCGCCCTCGCCCAAGGGGTGGGACGAAACGGCGACCGACTGGGCCGCACCGGACGCCATCGTCAAGCGCATGAGCTGGTCTGAGTCCTTCGCCCAAATCACCGCACCGGTCGCCGGTCAGCCCATGGATCTGGCGCGCAACGCCCTTGGGGCCCGCCTCAGTCCTTCGGCGGCCACCGCCATCAGCCGGGCCGAAAGTCGGCGCGAGGCGTTTTCAATCTTGCTCATGAGCCCGGAGTTTCAGCGCCGATGACCGCTCAATTCCACCCAAGCCGCCGCGCAGCCCTGTTGTCGGCGGCCAGCCTGGGCGTTTCTGTGTGCTTCGTCGGTCGGCGGGCCTTCGCCGCGTCCGAGGGCGCGATGGAGCGACGCAGGCTGGTGGTCTTCATCTGCCGCGGCGCTATGGACGGGCTTTCGCTATCGCCGCCGCTAGGCGACGCCAACTATGCGGCGCTTCGCGGCGAGATCGCCATCGCGGGCTTCGGCCAACCCGGCGGCGCGTTGAAGCTGGACGACACCTTCGGCCTGCATCCCAAACTCGTCGCAGTTCATGCGCTTGCACTCAAGGGTGAGGCCCGGATCGCGCCGGCGGTGGCGACGCCCGATCGCGCCCGATCCCATTTCGAGGCCCAAGATGTCTTGGAGACCGGTACGTCGGCGGTCTACGCTCAGTCATCAGGTTGGTTAAATCGGGCGATGCAAGCAGCCGGGCCGGCAGGAAAAATCCAGGCCCTATCGGTCGGTGGTCAGGCCCCCCTGATCCTGCGCGGACCCATCCAGGCCGCGTCCTGGTCGCCAGGAGGATACAAGGACCACGACGCTCGGCTGCCAGCGATCCTGGCCGATCTCTATGCCAGCGATCCGCTGCTCGGCCCCGCGCTGGCAAGCGGTCTACAGACCGAGGCTATGGCCACCATCGCCAATTCTGCATCGCAAACGCCTGCCGATGCGACGGCTATGGCGGCTCCCCAACCGATGACCGCCGCGCCGCCGGCGACATTCGCCGGCTATCAGCATGCTGGCCAGGACGCGGCTCGGACTCTCGGCGCCACCGTCGCACATTTCATCACCGAGCCGGGCGGCCCGCAGATCGTGGCTATCTCGCTGGAAAACTTCGACACCCACGCCAACCAGGGCACGGCCGAAGGTCAGCTGGCCAACCGTCTCGCCTATCTGGACGCCGCCATCGACGGGCTTTCCAGCGGTCTCGGCACCGAATGGAGCAACACCGTCGTTCTGGTCGCCACCGAATTCGGACGCACCGTACGGGTAAATGGCACCAAGGGGACCGACCACGGCACCGGTTCGACAGCTCTCGTCCTCGGCGGCGGATTGAAGCGCGGCGGGCTGATCGGCGACTGGCCGACACTGAAGGAAACCAAACTGTTCGAGAACCGTGACACTTGGCCGGCGACGGACATGCGCGCTCTGTTCAAGGGCGTTCTGGCCGACCACCTCGGTCTGGGCCGCCGGGCGCTCGACACGACCGTCTTTCCGGACAGCGCCGCCGTGGAACCCCTACGCGGGATCGTCTAGGCCTGTTCGCCTCGCCTTCGGTTCGTACGGCTAACGATGTGCGTGCGCCGATGCGCGTTCGGCGAATATGAGCCCTTTCGCACGTTTTCTTCTCCAGGTACGCTACGGCGAAGACGACACGCCGAACGGGGTCGGCCGCAGCCCCCATGAGAGTGGGCCGGCTATCGAGACGAGCGCAGCCACGATGTGTGACAGAGGTAAGGCGACGTTCCGCTGAGCGGGTGCCATCATGGAATCGCCAGGGGTCCACACGATTTCAGCCGACGAGGTCGTCGCGACGACGAAATCGACCGCCTCGAAGCGCATGCAAGAGCGCCGGGTGGGCGTCCACCTGGGCCGCGTGGGAGGTCACCCAGCCCGGACCTCCGGCCGGCGCCCTGCTCACGGCTGTGGGTGACCGCCAGGCTGGCGAACACGACGACTGGAGGCGGCGGGGCGGCGTTTTTTTGGGAGCGGACGCGCGCTAACCGATCCGGCGGCGACGGCAAAACGCAAGAGCGACGTGATCCGTCATCGGGCTGAACGAGCACCTCGCCCCTTTTTGGGTGGCGACATAGCGGCCGCAGTCCCTGGCATTCACATCGAATTGGCCTTTTCACCAGCCGAATTGCATTGTCGCCGAACTCACGAGCGTCCGCAGACGACGGGCGCGCAAGGAAATCAAGGAAGCCCTCTTTCTGCGTGCCAATATCACGACAATCACGCTCGTGTCGGATGACGAGAGCACGTCAGGCTTGGCAGCCGAAACGTGGTGCGCCAAGGTTGTTGTTCCTCACTGGGTCGCCGCTCGCCGGTACGGCATTTGTAGCTGGAAGTTCAGATGCAACATCGCGAAATTCAATACCCATTCAATCGAATTGGCGGCGCGCGCCAGCCCAGGCCGTCGATCTGTCTTAGTTCTCTTGACTGCGTGAAGGTGCTCGATCGATCAGGCCGGATCCAGTTCTTCAACGAAGATGGCCTCCGTCTGATGGAGATCGAAGACTTCTCGGCTGTCGACGGTGTCTATTGGCCATCTCTATGGCCGGGTGACGGCCAAAAACTAGCGGAAGAGGCCTTGAAAGCCGCCATGGGAAAGGGCGTCGCCACATTCGAGGCTGAATGCCCCACGGCCAAGGGTGCGCCGAAGTGGTGGGAAGTCACTGTGGCAACCCTGCCGGGCTCGCTGCAGCAAATCACCGTCATCTCTCGCGACATTACCGCCAGCCGCGATGCCCAGCTCCGGGAGCTCGCGACTCTCGACCGACTGCGAGCAATTCTGGGTGCGACATCGGACGTACTCTGGGATATCGACCTGAAGTCCGACAAGGTCTGGTGGAGCGAGGGCATGTTGTCGACCTTCGGCTACGGGCCAGAGGAGGTCGGCGACAGCACCCGATGGTGCCATGAGCACATTCACCCAGACGACAGGGCGCGGGTCACCGATGGCATGACCGCCGCTGTGGTGGATGGTTCGGCGTCTTGGGAAGATGAATTCCGCTACTTGGCGGCCTCGGGCACCTACATCGAGGTCTTCGATCGTGGGGCGATCCTCCGCGACGGCGACGGCGACGCCTTGCGGTTCGTGGGCGTAATGCAGGACATAACCGCCCGCAACGCGACGGTAGAGGTCCACAAGCTGGTCGCCGGAGAGTTGGCTCACCGCGTGAACAACACCTTGGCGGTTGTGACGGGCCTATTCCAACAGTCCCTGCGCGCGAGCGACGACATTCAGGAATTGAGCGCTTCGTTCGGCGGCCGGCTCGTCGCTATGGCGAACGCAAATGCCGCGATCCTGCGAAAAGCCGGCGACGGCGCCGAGTTCGAAACTCTCGCCCGTACCCAGTTGGCGCCCTTCATTGGCGCGGGCCGGCTCACGGTCGAAGGGCCCGGTGTCACCCTGCCAGCGGAAGTCGCCCAGCCGATCGCATTGGCGTTGAACGAGCTGGCGACGAATGCCCTGAAGTATGGTGCGCTATCGTCCGCATCGGGGTTGGTCAAAGTCTCATGGGAGGTTTCAGGCGCGCCAGACTCTCGCGTGTTAGCGATCCTTTGGGCGGAGGCTGACGGCCCGCCGGTAACGCCGCCCAGCAGGACAGGCTTTGGGTCGAGGCTGATCGAAAGGGGAATTAGAGGGGCGAGCGTCCAGCGCATCTTCGACTCCGCAGGGATTTCCTGCTCGATCATGCTTCCACTCTAATCGGGGGCCTGTGATGTCGCGATGGCGCCTTCGGTCGCCAATCCAGATTGTCGCGCCTCACAACGCCGAAAACCACGCTCACGGTGGAAGGAGATGTACCTGCACGGGTGGAGGGCCACAGGGGTTGTGGGAGCTATGCCCATCAGTTTGAGAGCGTAACCGCGAATGGAATGATTGGGGAGGTCGCACGCCGATCAGCGGGAAATCCGCAAGTCACCGTTATTCACTCGATCGGGAAAACGCGTGCTCCGGACCCGCTCAGGTAAAGAGGTGGGTCGCCTCGGCAAATCCATTGGGAAGAAAGGGAGCGAGAGAATCTCCGCATTTTACTTTAAAATCAAGTAGTTGGTGCCCGAGGTCGGACTCGAACCGACACACCTTGCGGTACTGGATTTTGAATCCAGCGCGTCTACCATTTCACCACTCGGGCCGAGCGAGATCTTCGTCTAGCAGGAGGTAGCGGGGAATTCCAGATCGCCTCATCCCGCTGGAATGAGCGCCAGCGTGCTCAGTGCGGGTGAAAGCGGACGAACTGATCCGACGGATGACGGCGTTGCCGCCTTGCCGATCGTCTTGGCGGCGACCGGATCGGGCTGGGGCCTCCGCAACACAAGACATGCGCGTTGCAGTCATGGGCGTTCGACCTAGGGGCGATTGCGTTCGCCACCGCCCTTTGCACGGAAGGCGCCTTCCGCGTCTTTGCGTCTTTGACATCTTGCGGACGTTGATCGGTAACCGTCCGTCAAAGGCCGCAGGCACGTTGATCCGCCGATCATGCGGATTTTGGATTAGGGCTTGTTCGTCTTATCGGGCGCTGTCGGGTGGTTGCTGAGCGCGTATGGACTGTCAGCGATAATGCTGGGGTCTTCCTTGTGGATCTCGATCAGCTCTTTGAGGTTTTCGATTCAGTCGGCGGTGAACGCCATCACCCCATCGTCACCGACCCCGACGACCCAGAGCTGGCCATCCTCGGTCTCCATTTCTTCGGCGACGTCGAACAGCCAGTCCTCGTCTTCACCGAGCATCTCGGCGACGTGACTGAGGGTGAACACGTGGCTGACCTTGTTGACATGCATGATCAGGCCGCCTGCGCCGCAAGGGCCTGCTCTCGCAATGACTTCCAGTTCCACGGCAGCAGCTCGTCGAGCCGATGGGCGGGATGGGTGGCGATGCGCGCGAGCACGTCGGCGAGCCAGGCCTGAGGATCAACGTCGTTCATCTTTGCCGTGACGATCAGGCTGTACATCGCCGCAGCCCGCTGGCCTCCGCGATCGGACCCACAGAAAAGCCATGACTTTCTGCCAAGACAGATACCGCGCAGAGCGCGCTCGGCGGCATTGTTCGATAGGCAGACCCGCCCGTCATCGAGGAACAGCGTGAACGCCGCCCAGCGCTTGAGCATGTAGTTCATATGTCGCACGAGGTCGTTGCCGCGCTAGAGCTTGTCGCGCTGTTCGAGCATGTAGTTCTGAAGATCCGCCACCAGCGGCGCGCTCAGCGCTTGGCGAACTGCCCGCCGCTGTTCGGCGCCCTGCCCGTTGATCGCGCGCTCGATCTCGAACAGGGCGTCGATCCGGCGCACGATCTCGATGGCGATCGGTGAGATGACGATCTCCTTCTTACGTGCCGCCTTCTGCCGCGCATTCTGCTCCAGATCGGCCATGGCGAAGAACGGTCGCCTCGCGTGGACCCAGCACGGCGCTTCCTGGATGGGACCCGGACGGCGCTGAGGCTCATAGAGCTTGGTGTAGCCACCGAAGGCGTCGGCCTG
>JAYUBY010000325.1:0-3386 GCA_043740635.1 Alphaproteobacteria bacterium | reverse complement strand
GAGTAATCGGGCACGGAATCGAGGATTGGACGCAGGTCCCTCGCCATGTGGAGGACACGAACGATGCGCGGCGGTGTCGTCTCGGCGCTATAGACCAGTAACATGACCTCATCCTCTGACCGCCCCCGACCCATGTCGATCGGTTGGGCGGGAGCGAAACTTCGCCGAAGCGGACATGCTGCCCGGAGGCTGGAAGCGTTGGCCTGGACGTCCGCTAGTGGGACTGAGCTGCGGTTCCTACTGCGTTCGTCGACGGCTATTCTGGGTTCAACTGAGACGTTCCGGGGATCCGCGTCTGACGGAGTTGCCTGAGGGCCTGAGCCTCGCGTCTGTTCGACCTCAATGAAGCCCAGACTGGCTAAAGCGCCCTATAAACCGATAGGCTTGTCCAGAAAATTGCAGGGGGGAAGGTAGCTTGGCCGGCAACTCGGCGTTCTTGAAATCGGAACCGACCCTGGCGTGGCTCGGCCAGTTCGAGCCGGAGGACCAGCCAGTAGCTGTCGCCCTGTTGCGCGCCATGACCTTGGTCTCGCGCGATGCGTTCGCGGAAGGGTTGCGGGCGCTGCTGCTGGCCCGGCTTGCCGAGGGGAAGCGGCCGATTGGCGTCTACGTCGAGCGGGAAATTCGTCATCGTCACGGCGTGCCATTTCGCCTTTTTAAGGAAACAAAGACGAAGGTCCGGCGGGCGCACGGGGTCGGGCCACGTCCGGTTGAATCGATCATGGCGTATGATGCGGACGTCGGCAGCGAAGGCCTAGTGGCGCAGCTCGTCTCTGAGGTCTGCCGTGCCTATCCCAAGCAGGTCTTCAACCACCCCGGTCCAGATGCCATTCGCAAGCACCATATCCGGCGCTTCGTCCTCGTCACAGACTTCATCGGCTCGGGCAAGCGGGCGACCACCTATTTGCGGGCGGCCTGGCGGGTTCGGTCTGTGCGGAGCTGGTGGTCCGCACGCGCCACCAAAGGGCTTTCTTTCGAGGTGGTTGCCTTTGCGGCGACGCGATCGGGTCGCGCGGGCATCGAACGCCACCACTCGCGACCCGAAGTCCATGTCGTCGTAGGCTGCCCGACGCTCGATACCGCCTTCTCAAACGGCGACGCGCACAAGCTGTGCGTCAAATATTCGCCATTACCGCCGAACGTAATGCCTCCCACCGGCTACGCATACGGCGGCGCGCTGATCGCGTTCGCGCACGGTGTCCCTAACAACGCGCCCCTGATCTTGCACAAGCGTGGCGATGGCTGGGCGCCATTGTTCCCCGCGCGAGTGACGTCGGCGACCCGGCAGCATTTCCTAGCCACCTCGGACGCTGAGGCCGTTCGGACGCGTCTCGTAGCAATGCGCCAAGCCCGACTTGCTGAAGCCGGTCTGGTCACCGGCGCCAAACCCCACGCCCAGAACCTGCTAATGGTGCTAGCGGCCTTGGGCCGACCGCCACGCAGTATCGAAGCGATCTCGCGAAAGTCTGGTCTGACGGTTCTTGAGGTCGAGTCCGCCCTCAAAACCGCCCTTAAGAACGAGTGGGTCGACGGTCAGCACCGGTTGACGGACCTGGGCCACGCCCAGCTAAAACAGGTGCGCAAGGCGCCCGGTGAGAAACCGCTTCCATCCGAAGCACTGCCATTCTACTACCCCTCCTGGTTGAGGGCGCCGCGGGGACCATCTAGTTGATGCCGGCCGCGAGGCTGGCGCCGGACCAACAGCCTTCGGGCTGGAGGTCCAAGGGCCGCAGAATCTGCGTGCCTGAGGAAAAGCGGGCGCTTGAAGCTAAGGCAGATCGCGGAGCGCCGCCTTCGGCGGTTCGCGGTGATGTCTTGCTCACTCCGCGATCTGTCTCACCCCCTGGGTGTCAAAGTAGATGACCGGCTGGCGCCCTCAACTCTACGAGCAACAAGGCCGCGCGCAGGGCATCGACGCGGTCGTCCTATCAAATGCGGTCGCGACGGCATCTCAGCTTAGGATCCCCGCGTTGCCGCCGGTATTCACCCTGGCGCACCTTGCCCAGCAGGCGGGCGTCGACTACGGCGCATTGAGACGGGTGGCGGAACGATCGCGAAACGAGGGCTATCGGGTTTTCCGCATTCGGAAGCGCCCAGCCCATTCAGGTGAACAACGGTATAGGCACATCGCGGTTCCGTCGCCACAGCTGATGAAGGCCCAGCGCTGGATTGCTCAGGCGATCCTCAGCAAGGCGAGCCCCCATTCGGCAAGCGTCGCCTTTTCGAAGGGTGACAAGCTCGTCGACGCAGCCGCACCCCATTGCGGGTGCAAGTGGCTGATCAAAATGGACGTGCGGAACTTCTTTGAATCCATCAACGAGATCTCCGTATACCGGGTGTTTCGCTCCCTCGGCTATCAGCCCTTGGTGTCGCTCGAAATGGCCCGGATTAGCACGCGGCTTGCCAACTGGAGCGCAAGGCGCGCCACCGATCGGTGGCGCGTGGTCGCGTGGCGGGAAATGGGGCGGCGCTGGTCGAAGATCGAGGCCTATCAAGCCTATCGGGACGATCCCGGTCCGCTGCTTGGTCATCTGCCGCAGGGTGCCCCGACCAGCCCGATGCTCGCCAACTTGGCCATGCGGGAGTTCGACGCGAAGGCGGCCGCGATCGCCAAGCAGAACAGTATGGTCTACACCCGCTACGCAGACGACCTGTCGTTGTCGACAGATCAGGCCATGACAAAGGCCGAGTGCAGCAGGGTCATTGGGAAGATCTACAAGCTGATGGGCATGGTCGGCCTGTCGCCAAACGTCACGAAGACCCGCGTTTCGCCACCGGGCGCTCGAAAAATCGTGCTGGGCCTCCTCGTAGATGGCGCCAAGCCGAGGCTCAGCCGGGAATTTCGAGCGCTGATGCGGCTGCACCTGCACTACCTTCAGAAGAAGGAGGTCGGTCCGGTGCGCCACGCCAAGGCCCGTGGTTTCGTCTCGGTGGCAGGGTTCCGCAACCACCTCCGTGGTCTCGCCACCTACGCACGGCAGATCGATTTGGCTTACGGCGACAAGTTGCTTAGGGCTCTCGATACGGTGGATTGGCCCATCTGACATAATCAAGGGCATTAATCGACTGGCAAACGTCCGGTCCCTGGAGCGAGCTGAAGGTCGCCTCTTGGCTCGAAGCAGCCTCACAAGCACCAGTATCGGAATGTTCCGCTCTGGTCGCACGCGGTGAGATAGGGGAAACGGCGGTGGCCGTGAAACCGGAACCGGTCGGCCCCATGGATCGGCCGGCGTGCGCCCATCGAGGGGAATTTGCCGAGCATCCGGGCCGCCTCGATGGTCGCGTCGCGGAATTCTATGGCAGCGTCGAAGTTGTCCCTGGCAATCCAGGCTACGGCCTCTTCGAGGCCTCGCAGCGCGGCCGAGGTGAAGATCGCAGGGGCGGTC
>JAYUBY010000324.1:0-7520 GCA_043740635.1 Alphaproteobacteria bacterium | reverse complement strand
GGAACTTCCGAAGATGAACGCTGACGTTCAGAAGACCAACCGCAAGGCCGAACTGCTGGCCAACACCGTCGAGCACGTGGCGATCGACCAGTACGACGCCCGCCCCGTCATCGACGCCATGCGCAAAATGAGCTTCACCAGCCGCGATACCGCGCGCGCCGCCGACATCTGGTCGATGAGCCTAGAGGACGCCGACTGCTCCACCTGGCTGACGCTTGCAGGCTCCACCTCCGCCGGCGGCTGCATGCACATTTACCGCGACATGCTGAAGTACGGGATGATCGACGTGGTCGTCTCGACCGGCGCTTCCATCGTCGACATGGATTTCTTCGAGGCCCTGGGCTTCAAGCACTACCAGGCCCAAGCCTCCGTCGACGATCGCGACCTTCGGGATCTCTACATCGACCGCATCTACGACACCTATATCGACGAGGAAGAGCTCCAGAACTGCGACAGCACGATCTACGAGATCTGCGAGGCCCTGGAGCCGCGTCCCTATTCAAGCCGCGAGTTCATCTGGGAGATGGGCAAGTGGCTGGCCGCCGGGAACGCCAAGAAGCCGGATTCCCTGATCCAAACGGCCTATGAAGAGGGTGTGCCGATCTTCTGCCCGGCGTTTACAGACTCATCGGCTGGCTTCGGCCTGGTTAAGCACCAGGTGGAGCGGATGAAGGCCGGAAGGCCTTATCTGACCATCGACAGCGTCACCGACTTCCGCGAACTGACCGACATCAAGATCGCCGCTGGGGCTACGGGCCTCTTCATGGTCGGCGGCGGCGTGCCGAAGAACTTTGCCCAAGACACTGTCGTCTGTGCCGAAATCCTCGGCCACGAGGTCGAGATGCATAAGTACGCCGTGCAGATCACGGTCGCAGACGTGCGCGACGGCGCGTGCTCGTCCTCGACGCTCAAGGAGGCCTGTTCCTGGGGCAAGGTTGACGTCACCTGGGAGCAGATGGTGTTCGCCGAAGCCACGACGGTCGTCCCGCTGATCGCTTCGGACGCTTGGCACCGCGGATCCTGGAAGACCCGCACCAAACGCCGGTGGAACAAGCTGTTCGCCAAGTAGGTCGACCCTACTCGCAGAACACCCGGACTCTGGCGTCAGGGGCGTCCACGTCGACGGAGAGATCGTCGAGGTGGGCGATCAGCTCTTCGAGGTTCTCCGGCTTCAGCTGACCAATGTCGAACGGCATTCCGTTCTTGGCGAGTTCAGCGTTGACCTGGTCCCTGGCGGCTGGCGGGATCAGGCTGGAGAGCCGGACGCCGGCCCGCAACAGCGACATCGGCACCCGGATGTTCACCTTGGTCGCGTCTTGCCCGTGCATGTCGGCGTCGACGGTGACGCGCAGGTACTTGGGCGTCCCGTTGCGGCGGGGAGCCTCGGCCCCCGGAGGCGCTGAGACGGTGTCCAAAACCGAAAGCAGGCGCTCGGCTTCGTCGGCGTTGATCTTCCTGTCAGACAACATCTGCAGGACGGATCGGCGGTCGTTGTTCATGGGAATACTCCTAGAAAATCCGGAAGCGCACGAGCGCCTCGGGGGATTCGACATTGACCTCAGTGCCGCCCAGGCTGAGCAAAAGCCGGCCAAGACCCAGGACAGTGGCGAGCGGCCGGACGTTGTAGGGACGAGGCGCGAGGTAGACGAGCGGCGCTAGCAACAAGGCAAAAGGCGCCAAAAGCAGGAAGATAAACGTTGTCGGCAGCCACAGGCGCACGACTGTCCGCCGCGGCGCCGGGTGGACCTCGACGGGCGTCGGTTTTACTGGAACCAGCCGTCTGGGTTCTGCGGCGCGCTGCGCTCGGCTCTCCATCGCCGCGAGGCCGAAGTGGCGCAGGGCTCTAGGAGCGTAGATCATCATTTGCCCTCCAACTCTGAAATGGCCTGGTCGGCGGTGATCTCACCGCGGCCGAGGCGTTGCAGCACCTCTTCGCGGCCTGGGGTCAGATCGACCTCGACGAACTCCAGGCTGGCGGCGATGCGGTTCAGCCTGGCCTTCACGGTCGGATAGGAAACGCCGAATACCTGCTCCATCTCCTTGATCGAGCCGTGGCTGCGCACAAAGGCGACAACAAACACTTGATCCTCGGCCGAGAGCCGCGCCAGGCGCGGCAACTCGAAAGCGCCCTCGATTGCGACGTCTTGCTCGATCAACCGCACGCGCTCGACGACGATCTGCCGGCCGCGGGTGAGCTCGCTTAGCGCTTGCCAATCTTGAGTTCTCGTATCGCTCATTCCCAAATAATTAATTTTATCAAGTTCTCTGTCAAGTTTCTCAATTTCGACGCCGTACCTTTGGGAAAATTCCTCAGGCCGGCGGTTGAAACCAACGGCCGGCTCTGCAAAACCGGACGCAACGGACCTGGGAGAACGGAATGCGTTGGAAGTTTGTGCTGGCGGCGAGCGTGGCAGCGGTGGCCACAATGGGCGCAACGGAGGCACCGAAACCGGCCACGCCAATGGCGACGCCCGCAGTCCCAGGTTACTTGGGAGCCGCCGCGCCAGACACCTATAAGATCCTGCCGCCGGCGCCGATCGCCGGAACGACACGCTACGAGGCCGACCGCTCGATCTACCTTGGCACCCGGTCGCTCAAAGATACCCCGCGCTGGGCGCTGGCCCAGAACGACGTGAACCAGTTTACCATCCTGAAGGATCTTTCCTGCGCGGTCGGGGTCGACCTCACGGCGACCAATGCGCCGAAGACCACCGCGTTGATTGCCCGCGTGGGCCGCGATGTCAGCCTAGCCACCGACCGGCCCAAGGATCTCTACAAGCGACAGCGGCCCTACCTGATCGATGAAGGCCCGACCTGCATCGAAAAGTCGCCGCTGCTGTCGGCGAGCCCGGACTATCCCTCCGGTCACAATACGTGGGGCTGGACAGTCGGCCTGATAATGGCCGAGCTCGCGCCCGACCGCGCGACCGAGATCCTGGCCCGCGCCCGGGCCTTCGGTGAAGGCCGGCTTGTCTGTGGAGTGCACAATCTGAGCGCCGTCGAGGCCGGCCGCATGAACGGCTCGATCGTCGTCGCAGCGCTGCATGGCCAGGAAGCCTTCCGCAAGGACCTCGAGATCGTGCGCAAGGAAGTCGACGCTGCCCGGAAGGCCGGTCCCGCACCCGATCCGGCCGCCTGTGCGAAGGAAGCCGAGATCGTGGCCAAGTCGCCGTACTGAGCCGGTACCGTCAGATCCCGGCGTACCACTCGTATCCACGGTCTTCCCAGAAGCCGCCGTTGCCGCGGCCGAGGTGGCGGTAGTCTTCAACCGCTTCGATCCGCATGATGTACTTGGCTTGCTTGTAGCCGAGCTGGCGCTCGACCCGCAGGCGCAGGGGCGCGCCGTGCGCGACCGGCAGCACCTGGTCGTTCATGGCGTAGGCCAGGATGGTCTGTGGGTGGTAGGCGTCGATCAGGTCGATGCTCTCATAGTACTGGCCCGATCCGTCCAGCGTCTGCTCCAGCGTGTCTCCGCAGTGGAAGACGATGTAGCGCGCCGCCTTTTTCAGGCCGGCCTGATCGAGTAGAGGTCCGAGCCTCGCCCCGGTCCACTTTCCGATCGACGACCAGCCCTCTACGCAATCATGCCGGGTGATCTGGGTGCGGGAGGGTTGGCGGCGCAGGTCCTCGAGTCTGAGGGACAGGGGTCGCTCCACAAGGCCGTCGATCACTAGGCGATAGTCGGAAAACCCCGTGGTCTTCAGCGCCACATAGTCGGCGTCCGTCGGATCGATGGAGCCGTTCGGCCTGAAGTCGGATGAGATGTCAGCGTGGGTGAACTCTCGGGCCAGCGCCTTGCGGTCGATGATCAGGCGCTGGGCCCTACGCGTGAGGCCCTCGGCGCTCTGTAGGAAGGCGATGCTCTTGGGATCGCTTGAGATCTTGTCGCAGGCGCCAAGGACCAGGGCGCCGATCGACGCCAGTCCTGCCCTGAGCCAGCCACGACGGTTCGCAGAGAGCCTCATGCGGACGTTCCAGGCTTGTCGGGCACGATCGCGTATCGGCCGGTGATCATTGAGCGGATGTTGTTCCAGGTTCCAGACGCCACCACCATGAAGAGGTGCAACAGCACAAAACCCACGATGGTGAAGGCAGCGATGAAGTGGATCGTCCGCGCTGACTGGCGCCCGCCAAAGAAGTCCACCAGCCAAGGCGTTGCCGCGTTGAAACCCGGCGACATGCTAAGGCCGGTCAGCACCATCAACGGCAGCAGCACCAAGACCACGCCCAAGTAGGTCGTCTTTTGCACCACGTTGTAGTCACGGGCTTCCTCGCCCTTTGGGAACTTCAGTCGGGCGTGGGTGACGATCTCATGCCAGATGTTCTTCGGCGCGACGTCGTGGCCATTGGGCAGAAGATCTTTGCGTATGTGGCCGCTCGCCAGGCCGACTAGCCAATAGACCAGGCCGTTGATTACGAAGAGCCAGGCGAAGAAGAAGTGCCAATGGCGGCTATCGGCCAGATCACGATAGCTTGGTACGGTCGCCCAGGACGGAAACGCCACTTGCTCGCGTTCTCCAACCTTGCCGGAGTAGCCAAGGACGCCGGTGGTGTTGACTTTGAGTGAGCCGATCTGGGTGAAACCCACCGTCTCCTTGCCCCGCTCCTCAGCCGCAATTAGCACCCAGGGATGAGCGAAGGTCGCCTTCTGCCCCCAGTAGAGCGCCGGATGTGCGCCGAAGATGTTGAGGCCACTCATCAGCAGCAACGTTAGCGCCAGGACATTGATCCAGTGGGTCAGGCGCGTGATCGCAGCGTGTCGATAGACCAGGACCTTCCTGGACTCAGTCATCTTTGACGGTTCCTTGCCTGTGGGTCGCGCTAGTTTGCCATGAAACCCATTCGGAGGCGAGGCGATCAAGGTTACACCGGCCCGGGCGCCGCTAGGCTGCGGCGCCTGGCGCCCCTAAGCTTGGCGCACGGCATTTGAGGAGCAGGTCTTGGGCGAAGCGGTTGAGGTTTGGCGGGGAAGCGTCGCCACCTGGGAATGCGACGCCATGGGCCACCTGAACGTCAGTTTCTATGTTGCCCGATCGATGGAGGGACTGGTCAGCCTGGCAGCGGAGCTCGGGATGGCCGGAGCTTTCGCTGCGGACGCTCGCGCGACCCTGATCGTGCGCGAACAGCACATCCGCTTTCTGCGCGAAGCCCGCCCCGGCGCGCCCCTCATCATGACCGCCGGCGTGGTGGAGGTGGGTGAAACCGACGCACGGCTCTTGTTCCTTCTGCGCCATCGCGACGGCGCGCTCGCCGCCAGCTTCCAGACCGTGGTCGCCCATGCCACCGCCCGCGAAGGACGCCCCTTTCCCTGGCCAGCGCGAGCGCTGGAGCGCGCTCAGGATCTGACCCTCGAAGTTCCGCCGGAAGCCGCCGCCCGAAGCCTGAGCCTTGGGCCCGTCATCAGCCAAGCAAGTCTTGCGCGCGCGAACGCACTCGGCCTCCGGCGCACGGCATTGGGCGCGGTCCGGGTCGCCGACTGCGACTTGTTCGGGCGCATGAGGTCCGAGCAAATGATGGCGCGTATCTCCGACGGCATTCCTCATTTCTCGAACGGCGCCCGGCCCGGGGTCGAAGAGCCGGCCAAACGCGTCGGCGGAGCCGCGCTGGAGTATCGGCTTATCCATCTCGACTGGCCCAAAGTTGGCGACCGGGTGGAATTGCGTTCGGGCGCGTCAGGCGGCGATGCGCGGTTTCGGAAGCTCACACATTGGCTGCTCGACCCTGAGAGCGGTCGCGCTTGGGGCGTAGCAGAAGCGATTGCTGTCTCCTTCGATCTTGATACCCGCAAGATCGTCACGCTCAGCGATGAAGCCCTGGCTGAGGCTAACGCGCGGGTGGTCAAGGGTCTGACCCTCTAGAGGCTGACGGACATCTGGATCTTCGAAGATAGAGCCGACGAAGGCTGACGGCCCCCACCGGTGAAAACTCCGTTTCCTCTATCGCCGATCCGGCCTATAGATCGATCCTCACCGCCCGGCCGAAAGGCCGGGCGCCTTCATTTCCGACGCACGGAAAAGCTAAGACCATGACCACTAACATCCTGATGCCGAAGGCGACCGCCGTTTGGCTGGTGGACAACACCTCACTCACGTTCGAACAGATCGCCGAATTCTGCGGCCTTCATCCACTTGAGGTTAAGGGCATCGCCGACGGCGAGGTGGCGCGCGACATCCGCGGCGCCGACCCGATCGCCAACGGCCAGCTGAGCCGCGAGGAACTGGACCTCGCCGAAAAGAACGCGGCCCACAAGCTCGTCGCGCTGAAAAGCCGGCATGCCGAATATCTGAAGCCGCAAAAGAAGGCGCCCCGCTACACGCCGGTTTCGCGCCGCCAAGATCGGCCGGACGCCATCGCTTGGTTCCTGCGCAATCACCCCGAAGTGGCCGACTCCCAACTGGCGCGCATCCTGGGCACCACCAAGGCGACCATTGACCAGGTGCGCAATCGGACGCACTGGAATTCGGCCAACATCAAGCCGGTCGACCCGGTGACTCTTGGTCTTTCCACCCAGCTTGAGCTGGATGCGGTGGTTAAAAAGGCCGCCGACAAGAAGGCCAAGGACGACAAACGCAAAGGGATCGTGGAGCCTGAGGGCGCGACTTTGCTGCCGGCGTCCGAGACGGGCGTCATCGAGCACGACGAGCCAGTTGAAGACCATACGGTGGAATCGGTCTTCGAGGACGAGCACGAAGAAGATTAGGCGCGGATTCCCCAGCAAACAGGTGGGAGGCGCCAATTGGCCTCCCACCTCGCTAGGTGCGGCCGGCTTCAGTTCTCCCGTCTCGGGGAGAGATAGTTTTTTGGAAGCTAGTGCAGCTGTCCGCGCAGGGCTTCCATCTCTTCTTTCAGCCTGAGTTTCTGTCGCTTGAGTTCCTTAAGCCGGATGTCGTCCGCGGCGGGCCTGCGCATTTCGTCCTGAATTGCATCTTCCAGGGACTGGTGGCGGGATCCGAGTTCACGGATCCGGGCTTCCAACGCCATGGTGAGTGGCCTCCTTGCTGTTGGAAACCGTAGTGAACACCCGCTATGCGCGGCTGTCAGATCACATATGTTTGCAGACCGCGAAGCAACCATGTGCTCGCCGTTTACATTTGGGAGACCTTCGCATGCCGCAGAGCGGGCGCCCGAGACTGATCGTGGGCATTTCTGGCGCCTCCGGAGTGGTCTACGGCCTGCGCGCGCTCGACGCCTGCCGCGATCTCGGCGTCGAGTCTCATCTGGTGATGAGCAAAGCTGCGGCGCTCACACTGGCGCAGGAGACGAGCCTTTCATTGGCGGCGGTGAACGCCAAGGCCGACGTGGTCCACAAGGTCGCCGACGTTGGCGCGGCCATCGCTTCTGGCTCATTCAAGACCCTCGGAATGATCGTCGCGCCCTGTTCAGTGCGGACGATGAGCGAAGTCGCCACCGGCGTAACGTCTTCATTGCTCAGTCGCGCGGCCGACGTAGTGCTGAAGGAACGGCGGCCGCTGGTGCTGCTGATCCGCGAAACCCCGCTGCACCTGGGCCACTTGCGTACG